>CP125213.1:600000-780225 GCA_030020825.1 Candidatus Blochmannia vicinus | reverse complement strand
ATTGCACTTAATGCGATTATAGATATTGCTATTCCTATAGTAATACTAATAATAGCAATTAAAGATACTAAAGATATCAGAATATTATTATTCGAACCTTGATGAAATTTTAAAGCAATTTGTAAAGATAATATCATTTTTAAACAATTACCTAAACGAATTATACTATGTCAATATTATTTGACCATCAGATATCGTTAATATTCTATGACATTGCTTAGCCAATACTAAATCATGAGTTGCAATTAAAAAAGTTGTTCCATAATAAATATTTAATGTTTTTATTAATTGAAAAATATTACTCGAATTTTTTTCGTCTAAATTTCCAGTTGGTTCATCAGCCAATACTAAAGCTGGATTATTTATTATAGCCCGAGCCACAGCTACTCTCTGACTTTCCCCTCCAGATAACTCATTCGGAAAAAAATGAATACGATTTTCTAAACCAACTAACTTTAATACACACCGTGCTTTATTTTTTGCTTGACTGAATCCAGCACCTCCAATCAACAATGGCATTGCTACATTTTCTAAAATATTAAAATCTAATAATAAATGATGAAATTGATAAATAAAACCTAAACGTTTATTGCGTATCATAGCAAGTACATTATCAGATAATGTATGTAATGCATACCCCTCAAAAAATATCTTACCTTCAGTTGGCTTATCTAATCCTCCAAGTAAATGTAACAACGTGCTTTTTCCGGATCCAGATATCCCTACAACAGCAATAATTTCATTAGGTTGTATACTTAAAGTAATGCGATTCAAAACTTTAATTACAAAGTTAGCACGACGATAATATTTAGTTAATTGAGTGCAATATAGCAACGGAATATCAGCCATGACGCAAAATTTTTGCAGGAGGAATAGAAGCTGCACGCCATGATGGATACAACGTAGCTAACAAGACTAGAACAAACGTCATAAACACGATACCTAAAATTTGATAATATTTTATTTCTATAGGTAATTGTACAGTATCTGGCAATATTTTAAAAAACAATAATATTTGATTTAATTTATTAGATAACAATAATCCTAATCCTATGCCAAATAGAATACCTAACATACCATTACTAAATCCCTGAATCACAAAAAGCAGCACAATCTGTCGGCGAGTAAAACCATATGTTTGTAGCACTGAAATTTCTATCTGTTTATCTAATATTAATAATACTAAAAAAGAAACAACATTAAAACTTGCTGCTATTATGATTAAAACTAATAACAAAGACATTATATTTTTTTCCATTCTCATCGCTTGAAATAAAGATCCTTTATATTCTCTCCAGTCCCTCCACACCCAATCTTTATATAATTGCGAATAATTATTATAATAATTATTCAGTAAAAGTGGTTCATGTAACCACAAACGCCATCCAGTAACACATTGCGATGGATAACGCATTAACGCAGAAGCATCAGACTGATGTATTAATACTTGATAAGAATCAACTTCACTAGTAGTAATATAAATATCTAATACTGTAAATAATCGTTGACTAGGAATATAGCCAATAGGAGTGATCTGCATAACAGAAGGGATAATTAAACGAATTTGATCATTTATACGTACTTTAAGTTGTTTTGCTAGAGTTGACCCAATAATGACATAATATTTTCCCGGAATTAACTGATTTATGTGTTTATTGATCAAATAAAAATATAATGGTTCAAAATGATTCGGATCAATTCCTAGCATAACTCCAAATGATGCTTTTCTAGAACTTTGTAATATCACATTAGATGTTACCAACGGCTGTATACATATTATGTTATGTTTTAATTGACGTAATACTAATTTTGGTTTATCCTCAATGTGTACATATCCTTTTTCAGTAGTGAGCAATACATGAGGTATAAAATTAAGAAGATTTTGTTTTATGTCACGCTCACAACCATTCATAACTGACAACACGGTTATCATTGCCATTACACCTAACATAATAGCAATACTAGAAATCCAATAAATATTTCGGCCAAACTGATCTATCGATTTTCCCAAAATATAACGTAAAGCAATGAATAGTACGGTTGGTCGATACGTCAAAATTTGCTGTATTACCTCATAAACATACCAAATAATATATTTTTAAATTCTTATATATCTAAAAAATTTAATAATTGAATCTTTTCCATAAGATTATTTCTTCAAACTTTTTACAATCTTTAAGTATCACTACTCTTTAATACTATTAAAACTTATTCATATCTTATGCAGAACCACTGACAACTCTCAAAATCTCACCAGTCTTAACCGATATTAATTGTAATTCTAAATTTGGTTTTTCTGCATTTCCATAAGCAATACCATACAGAATATAATTTGCTTTCAAATAATTTGCAATTTTTATAGAAAAATTATAAGTGTTTCTATTATCTTCTGGAAACACACCCAACTCTCTGTATACAGAATGTAATGTTCCTATATCGATAACATCATATGTTCTAGTATTCTCTACAATACATTTAATTAATATGTTCGTAACATTATTAGTCTGGAAAATACCATTGGTGTTATTCTTTACTATATTTACTAACAATACACTACCACGTTCGATATTATCAAAAAAAAATGCATTCTGCAGTATATTTAATAAAATTGGTTTCCAATGAATTAAGTTAATTTGAGATGGTACTGATAACGCAGGTTTCGTATTATACGTAGACATACGATCATAATTGCATAAACCAATACAATGTACAGAAATTATACTAATCACTAAACACATCATTTTTTTTTTCATAAGTAAAATATGTACTGTTATTGATAATAAATTTAATATTATTTTTAATATTTATTTTATCTAAAATATAAATTTTTATCAGGTTCGTTATCGTATTAATCTTTACACATCAACAAGCATATACTTTAATTCTTATAAAAATAAAAAAGCTGTTATCAAATTAAATACTAATTTAAAAATTAGTTTATAAATTAGTATTTAATTTATTACTCTATTACTTTTTCTGTAATAAAGGACCTAGAGGCTCTCCTCCTAATAAATGCATATGAAGATGATAAATTTCTTGACCAGAATGATGGTTGCAATTGACTATTAAACGATAACCTGAAGAATGTATATTCTCTTGCTTAGCAATTTTTGCTGCTACTACAAACAATCTACCTAATGTTATTTCATCATTAGTTGATACATGATTAACAGTAGGAATTAATGTATTAGGAACAATTAATACATGGACAGGAGCCTGGGGATTTAAATCATAAAATGCAGTCACTAATTCATCTTGATATAAGATATCAACTTTAATTTTCTTTCTAATAATATTTATAAAAATATTGTCTTTTTTCACTATTTATCCTATCACTTAAAAAATTATATAAATACTACTATAATTTTTTGACTACGTCAGATAACATCTGACCCCTCACACAGTAAAATACAAACACTATATTTGTTTTTAGATTATCAAGTATTGAATTATATTTATAATTGTATAATAAATTAATTACGATTTTAATTAAATCATACTCAATATGGCATAATTATTATACTTTAATGTATCATAATGATAATACGATACTGATAACTTACCTGTAATATCCATTTGATGCATTTATATTATTCTTGTTTTACAAATGAAACAAAGTGCGAAAATTAACTGTAGTAATAAACGCTAATTCATCCATTTTAATATTCTTTATAAGTGCTATATAATTAGCAATTTCATATATATAAGCTGGCTGATTTTCTTGCCCTCTATAAGGAACAGGAGTGAGATAAGGAGAATCAGTTTCTAACAATATACGATCAAAAGGAACATATTTAATTACTTCTTGAATCATATAAGATTTTTTAAATGTTACCATTCCAGAAAAAGATATATAAAAATTAAGATTTAATAACAATCTTGCAGTATCTATATCTTCATTAAAACAATGTAATACGCCACCACACTCTTCTGCTGATTCTGCACGTAAAATATCGATAGTATCCTTACAAGAAGCACGACTATGCACAATAACTGGCTTCTGTGCTGCTCTAGCAACACGAATATGTTCCCGAAATGCTTCTTTTTGTTTTTTTTTGTTATCTAATTTTAATTTATGATAATAATCCAATCCAGTTTCACCTATAGCAACTACATTTCTTCTAGAAGATAAAATATATAATCTCTCTCTATCAAAATTATCAGAATAATGTATATACGTAGGATGTACTCCACAAGAAAATAAAACGTCATTTCTGTACCCAATTAACTCAATCATACTATTATAGTCTGACATAGCGACACTAACTGATAAAACTAGCTTTACTCCTCTTTTTTTAGCTTTATTCAATACATCCGAAACATTTCTATGAATATTTTGATAATTTAATTGATTCAAATGACAATGAGAATCTACCAAAAACATAGTATCATATACTCCATACATGGAAACAAGATTCAACAATATCTTTTTGCCAATTTAACAACCGATAGGTCAGTAATAATTCACGATCAATATTAGTAAATTTCTGAAAATAACATAACAATGCTAACCATTGTTGTAATTGACGGCTTAAAGACGAAACACTCCAGTAATCTGCAATAGCAGTAATTAATTCTATTTGATCTAAATTTATCATAAATTGTTGATTTATTCCTTGCTTCCATTTTAATGCATCTACAAGTACAGTAATAAACCAATATAAATATGTATTATTTCTACAGGTATTCAAAAATGGTACAAGTTTTAAAAAATCTTTATTTATAATAGTATAATACATGGATTTACACAATTCTAATCGTTCTTTCCACATCCCTAGTTTAAACATAGCTTCCGCTTCTATAGGAGCACCGTTACACAAACGTAATGCACATTGCGCTAATAAAATATCATCTATCCCTTCCTGTTGTTGCATTAACCACTGTAATCCAAGTGATTCTTTTGGAGATACAATTGACCATTTCATACATCGACTCAAAAATGTTAATGGTATTCTCATATAATCTCGAGTTTTAAAAAAAAAATAAGTATTTATTGGAGGTTCATCGAGCGTTTTAAGCAACACATTAATAGACTGATCAGTTAAATATTCCACATACTTTATAAATATAATTTTTACTTTACTTCGATAAGCATGATGATATATAGAATTAATAAAAGTACGCATAATATCAACGCCTACAGTTTCAGTATTATTTTCCGGATTTATTTGATAATAATCAGGATGATTTCCTATATTCATTAACTTGCAATTATGACAAAAATTGCAGTGTCGAGTTTCCCTAGGATGAGAACAACTTAACCATCGCGCAATTGCATCAATTAAAGTATCTTCTCCATTATTCCATTTAGCATTTAAAAGTAATGCATGATGTCCTCTATTTTTTCGATAAGAATTCAACATTTTACTATAAATAATATTCAACCAGGGATACCATCTCGTCATAACTTGCTCTTGCAGTTTATTAACCACCAATCTAAATATCTGTAAATAACAGCAGAAACTTTTTCTAAACTTTGAGAAGCATCAATCATGATAATATTTTTTTTTTCAGAGGCTAATTTTTTGTAACAAGAACGCACACGAGCAAAAAAACTTAAAGGTTCTTGTTCAAGACAATCTAATATTATTCTATTCTTTATTCGAGATACACTTAATTCTGGAGAAATATCAAGATAAAATGTTAAATCTGGATATAATATATTTGTAATTTTATCAGATAAAGCATGTAATAATGGCATATCCACTCCCCTACCGCCTCCTTGATATGCCTGAGAAGACAAATCATATCTATCCCCAATTACCCAATAACCTCTAGACAAAGCTGGTTTAATAACATTTTTTACTAATTGAAATCGTGCAGTATATATCATTAATAATTCTGATATACTGTCAATAGGATCACTTATAGGTCCACCATATTTAATTAATACACGTAATAAATCTGAAACTGGCGTACCTCCTGGTTCACGAGTAGTTATAACATTTACAACACCACATTTATTCAGATATTTAATTATTTGATAAACAACGGTAGTTTTTCCGGCTCCATCCAATCCTTCAATTGCAATAAATTTATTACCCACATCATGCCTTATATAAAAATTATTAATACCATCATAATTTAATTGTTCATCACAGTTATAAAATTTATGTATTTATGATAATAAATACATAAATTTTATATTTCCTACAACTATAAATATTGTATATACACATATAAATTCAAAAACAATAAAACCCAATGCCCATAAGAAAAAATTTATAATAATAATAATAATTAAATATTTATACAGTATATGAGAGAAAATATCATTTCTACTGTCATCGTAGACGTATTTTAATAACAATTCTTGTAAAAAAGTTAAACCATCATTTTTTATCAGATTATTAAGCTAATTCTATTTTTAACTAAAATCATAAAATATTTTATATATATATAATTTCTAAAAAAATAACAAATGCTATTAAATTTTATTATTTGTAATATAAGATTGCAACAAATGAAATAATGTCTTATCTGAATAAAAGTAATCATCAATTGAATTAACTGATGCTAACGGCAATAAAGCATTTGTAATAAACACCTCATTTGCATTTTTTAAATGATCAGGACCAACTGTTACTGTCCGTATACAGTATCCTAGTTCTGGTAGCAATCTTAATATTATCTGACGCATAATTCCATTAACACCAGCATAATGTATAGAAGGAGTAAATACTTGATAGTTATACCGCCAAAAAATATTAGAACTACAACATTCTACAACATTGCCATCAGTATCTAAAACTAATGCTTCATCAATTTCCTTGTTTTTACTTATCCAAATAGAAATCATAACTTGTTCTAATCTATTAAGATGCTTGATTCCCGCTAAAAAAGTGTTCCGCGCTAACCGCACAATACTTGTTCTCATACAAATCCCAGAATCAACCCATCGCATGTAATATCTCGGTAATCGACCAATATAAATAATACGTAATGGTTCAATATCATTTTTACATTTATATCCATGTATCCTATTATTAATTCTGCTAATTATTACTTTGATGACATTATATGAACCACTAAAAGAAGCTGCTTGTAACATTTCTTTATATAAAAGATTATAATTGAAATTATCAAACATTAACTTTTTTGCCGAAAAAATTAATCGATCCATATGAAAATCCAAAAACTCTATTTCCCCATTTCGTAATCTAGCAGTCGTGAAAAATCCATCTCCAAAATGTAAAGCACGATTATTTAATGATACTGTTTTTTTTAAAATTCCATTCACCCAATACATTTTTATCTCAATTTATCAGCGATAAATAACATTTGACGTACCTTAATACAATAAATACCACAACAGTTGTTCCTAAACTCTATACAACAATAATAATACAACATTATTTTTTAATACATACCACACAATTTATAACATTCAATCAACGTAATTATGCTTAATATAACATTTATAATTACGAAATTCATGTCTTATTACTCTATGCTTCTAAATACAGAAGTTTTATTCTAATCTAATTATTTATAACCCTTACGATATATCACAGTCCTATAATTAAAAAATTCACATTAATATTAATAATATTATCAATAGTACCAATTTTTTAAATCACTATCTTTTAAGTCTCATATGTTATTAATATAATATGTTATATTACAATCATCTTATTTATAAAAACAAACTATCAATTTACTAAAAATAGTATGTTATTAAAAATTTTATTACATATATAATTAATTCTCACATAAATAAAACTAATGACGCATATAATCCATCCATAGATACATTAATAATAACTATTCTACATTAAATTTAATGCTTCTTATAGTTATCAATATAATTTACTAACAACACTTATGCACTAACGTAAGTAAAATATCATAACTTATAATGAATCATTTTTATTTTGATGACTATTACTAATAAAGTCTACTGCTGCTTGAACAGTTGTAATTTTTTCAGCCTCTTCGTCTGGAATTTCAGTATCAAATTCTTCCTCTAATGCCATAACCAACTCAACAGTGTCAAGAGAATCAGCTCCAAGATCATCAACAAATGAAGCATGATTCACAACTTCTTCTTTTTTAACCCCCAATTGTTCAGCAATAATTGTTTTTACTTTTTCTTCTATAGTATTCATTTTCTTCATGTTCCTATCAAATTGTGCTTATACGATAGTTCTCAAAAAATATAAAAAAACATCGTACCAATCTAGCAATTTAAAAATTATACTGTTTCTCTTAAATCTTTAATAGATACATCACATAACACTAATTATCCCATATACATTCCTCCATTAACATGCATTGTTTGTCCAGTAATATACTCTGAATAATCAGAAGCGAAAAACATCACAGAATAGGCCACATCTTTAGGCTCTCCAAAACGATTAACTGGTATTTTCGACAAAATATCATTTTTCTGTTTATCAGTGAATTTTTTCACCATATCTGTACAAATAAATCCTGGTGATATTAAGTTAACTGTAATACCTCTTGAAGCAACTTCACGAGCTAAAGACTTGGTAAATCCAATTAATCCAGACTTAGCAGCTGAATAATTTACTTGGCCGGCGTTACCCGTAACACCAACTACAGAACCAATGTTAATGATTCTACCATAACGTTTTTTTATCATTGATTTTATTACCAATTTAGACATACGATATACAGCAGTCAAATTTACATCAATAACAGATTGCCATTCATTATCTCTCATATGTAATAAAATATTATCTTGAACGATACCAGCATTATTTACTAAAATATCAACATTTCCAAATTCTTGCTGTATCTTTTTCGAAAAAATATCAATAGAATACTTATCAGTAACATCTAATTTCATCCCTTTTCCCTGACTTCCTAAATATGTATTAATATCTTTAACACCCAACTCACTAGTTGCAGTACCTATTACAGTAGCTCCATATTTTGCAAACATTTCAATAATAACGCGACCAATACCACGGCGAGCACCAGTTACTAAGACAATTTTTTCATTAAAAGTCATCTTACATGTACTCCTATACAAGTATATTAGTTCCAATTAATTTTAATTGCTTCTGACAAAGAAACGGGATCATTTACTGGCAAAATAAACCCATTACTAACAGTACTACGTATTAACCCAGTTAATACTTTTCCCGGGCCCATTTCTAAAAAATTTTCAATTTTTTGATGGATACAATATTGCACAACTTCGCGCCAACGCACTGGAGTATATAATTGTCGGATTAATGCACTACGAATAGCTCTTGGTTCCTGCTCAATACATACATCAGTGCTATTTAACACTGGTATACTAGGGGTATTAATGGTTATTTTTTCTAATTCTTCTCTGAATTTTTTAGCCACTGGTTTCATTAATGCACAATGTGCTGGAACACTAATCGGAAGTGCAAATATATGCTTCGCTCCTGCATTTTTACAAAATAAATTAACACGATCTACTGCTTCTTTATGCCCAGAAATAACTACATGCCCAGGTGCATTAAAACCAGCAATAGAAACAATTTGATCTTGTTGCGCCGATTTGCAACACTCAAAAACAACATCATCATGTAGACCAATAATTACAGACATAGCTCCACATCCATGCGGGACTACTTCTTGCATCAACATACCACGTATCATTACCAATCTAACTCCAGAACGTAGATCCATACCTCCCGAACATACTAAAGCAGAATACTCCCCTAAACTATGACCTGCCATTACTTTTGGGATACAACCTCCTTGTTGTTTCCATATTCTCCAAACAGATACTGAAGCCGTTAGAATAGCTGGTTGTGCTAGATAAGTTTTATTTAGTTCTGTAAAAGGTCCATATTGTACTAATTTCCACATATCATAACCTAAAACCTCTGATACTTCAGAAAAAGTCTCTTCTACTAACGAATAATGTGCTGCCAAAGTTTTTAACATTCCTACCCTTTGACTCGCTTGTCCTGGAAATACTATAGCTAACAATGTATTCATAATATTTCTCTCTTATATTAAAATCGTAATAACGCTGAACCCCAGGTAAACCCAGCTCCAAACGCTTCCAATAACACTAATTGGCCTGATTTAATACGACCATCACGAACAGCTTCATCCAAAGCTAAAGGAACAGAAGCTGCAGATGTATTTCCATGTCTATCAAGCGTAACTACTACTTTTTTCATATCCATATCTAATCGTTTAGCAGTAGCAGAAATAATTCGTAGATTAGCCTGATGAGGCACTAACCAATCTAATTCATCTTGATGTAAATTATTAATATTAAGAGTTTCATCAATAACACGTGCTAAAACAGAAACGGCTATTTTAAATACTTTATTTCCAGACATTGTTAAATAATTAGATATAGTCGGGTTCTTTCTATTATAATTAGGAAGAGTTAGCAAATCCCCATGATACCCATCTGCGTGTAAATGAGTAGAAATAATACCTGGTGTTTTTGAGCGACCAAGTATTACTGCACCTGCTCCATCACCAAATAAAATTAATGTCCCACGATCTCTAGGATCTAAAGTGTGACTTAAAGTATCTGATCCTATAACTAAAGCATAATCCACGCTTCCACCTTTAATATATTGATCTGCTACGCCTAGCGCATAAACAAATCCAGAACAAGCTGCCGACAAATCAAAAGCAATAGTATCTCGTATATGTAAATCACGTTGA
The DNA here is from genome assembly GCA_030020825.1 of Candidatus Blochmannia vicinus. Classification (NCBI taxonomy): domain Bacteria; kingdom Pseudomonadati; phylum Pseudomonadota; class Gammaproteobacteria; order Enterobacterales; family Enterobacteriaceae; genus Candidatus Blochmanniella; species Candidatus Blochmannia vicinus (nom. nud.). The sequence goes on along the minus strand of CP125213.1, from coordinate 769,590 downwards.
ATTTGACATGCTGAACTAGGAAATGCATGACTGGAAGAAGTAGTAGCAACAATAATAATACCTACTTTATCAGCATGTATACAAGACATATCTAAGGCTTTTTTAGCAGCAAAATAACCCATTTTAGCCACAGTTTCATCAGAACTAGAAATACGACGTTCTTGAATGCCAGTACGAGCAACAATCCATTCATGCGATGTATCTACCATTTTTTCTAAAACAACGTTAGATCTAATGTGTTGAGGTAAATAACTCCCTGTTCCAAGGATTCTAGTAAACATGTATATTTAATTATTATTTTTTAGATAATACTGTACTTAATCGAGCAGAGATCCTTTCTGGAATTTTTCTTTCTACAGCATGAATTGCCTGTGCAATAGCAGCAGTAAATGCACGTTGATTAGCCGCACCGTGGCTTTTTATTACCGTATTATGCAATCCTATCAAATAAGCACCATTATACCGATCAGGATGAAATTGACTAAATTTATTAAACAGATATTTACTTATCCAAAAATTAATACTTTGCATAAACCAATTCAAATTATTTTCTTTTTCTGATGATTGCAATGTTGACAAAATAACTCTTATAACTCCTTCCATAGTTTTTAAGGTAATATTACCAACAAAACCATCACAAACTAAAACATCTGTCTTTCCTATTAATAAATCATTTGCTTCGATATAACCAACATAATGAATTGATGAAATGGTGTGCAATATCTCTGAAGCATGGCGAATATTATCTAATCCTTTAGTTTCTTCTGATCCAATATTTAATAACGCTACTCTTGGATTACTTACGCCCAAAATTTGTTCTGATAATACCGAACCCATAATTGCAAATTGTACTAACATTGCACCATCACATGAAATATTAGCACCTAAATCTAAAATAACAGTTTTTCCTTGTTTTTGGTGGGGTAATAATGTCGTTAAAGCAGGACGTTCAATCCCATTGATAGACTTAAGAACTAATTTAGATAAACCCATGAGCGCTCCTGTATTACCTGCACTAACGCAAGCTTGAGCATGACCTGACTTAATAAGTTCTAAAGCTACACGCATCGAAGTATCTTTACTTACTCTAATTGCCTGAGCAGGCCTAACATCTCCACCTATTACCAATTTTGCTGGAATAACAGTTAATCTATCAACACATGCAGATCTTGACGCTGATAAAATGGGTAAGATTACATCAGGATTTCCAACAAGCAATAATTCAAGTTTCGGATATAAAGACAACGCTTGTAATGAAGCAGGAACTGTCACAATAGGCCCGAAATCACCACCCATTGCATCTAATGCAAGAACTACATTTTTCGGCTGTATATCATTATTCAAAAATCACTTCTCAACCATTTTTTTTCCGCGATAAAATCCATTAAAAGTAATACAATGGCGTCGATGTACTTCTCCAGATATTCGATCTACTGATATAGTAACTGGACGCAACGCATCATGAGAACGACGCATTCCTCTTGTAGAACGAGTAGATTTATTTTGCTGCACAGCCATATTGTACTCTCCTATTTTATTTTAATATTATTTGTTGTCTAAACGACTAGTATAATATTAATTAAATCGACCAAACAATTAAAATGAATATTTATTTAATTAAATATGACTATTTTTAAAATCAATAAAATTTTTTAATTTTATTCTATGCCAAATCTTCTATTATCAAATAAAACATATTTGATATTTAATCAGTCCACAAATATTAACCTATCTATATTCATTTTTATTCAATCACAATAATTCTATCACTTTTATTTAAATTAAATAAAAGTGATAGAATTATCACATACACATATACTATGCTATACATAAATCATAACTTATTATTATATTATTATAATGATGTATTATTTCTGTCTTAATATTATAACTTACTAGAATTCTTACAAAAATAAGCCATAACTTAGTGCAGCGTCAATACCAAGCTAAGCACTGTTAACTATATTAATACATCACCTGAATAACAAAATTAAATAATATATCTAATAAAACTCAACTGTCTAGATAAACTTCATCCTATATGCAGTATTACATGACTATATCCTGAATATATATGTACATTTTTATTTATAGTAATGTATAATTAAAATCATGAAATACATACATTATTCACAATCCATTCGAATAATCAGTTAATTTTTATTGTTAAGACAAAACCATCCAAACATTCTTTAAATAATACTAGCTCACAAAACAACTGATCACATCATTAATATAAAACCTATTATTTAGTAATATAACATTTGTCCTTTTATAAAAATATGTAATTAATTCAATATTTTTATTAATTATATTTTTTATAATATAAGGAAATAATGCTAAAATTAATTAATAAATAATATACAACACATATTATCTCCCATTACAGGATCAATCACATCAAGATATAAAACAACAAAAATAACAATATTTTCATTTTAATTTATGATATACGTAACTTATTTCATTAAATTAATAATACAAAATTATTAATTATTATTTGTATTTTTTACAATATTTTCTAATGAACAATTAGAATTAGTCATAATTAATTTTCTCAAAAAAAATAAGCAATCATAAAATAGTTGATCCAATGGTGCATATATACAGAAATTTTTTCTCGTACTTGGATGCATAAAACACAACATAGAAGCATGCAAAAATAATCGATTAAATCCAAATTGTTTAAATTGAATATTAGATTTGTAATCACCATATATCCTATCCCCTACAATAGGATGATTTGAATATTTAGTATGTTTCCTAATTTGATGTGTACGTCCGGTAATAGGTTTAATTACCAGCAAAGTTGCTATTCTTTCAAATTGTTCTTTAATTTTAAAATGGGTCGTAGATAATTTTTCCTTTTCTGTACTTTTATAAACAATCTTATTATTAAATAAAATGGTTTTTTTTAACAATGGCTCAGATATTATCTTTACATTTACATCCCATTTTCCATGTACCAAAGCTAAATATTCTTTCTTAATATTTTTTACACGTAACTGTTCATGTAAAAACACCAAAGCAGTGCGTTTTTTAGCTACTAATAATACACCAGAAGTCTCTCGATCCAAACGATGAACTAATTCTAAAAACTGATCCTTAGGGCGTAATGCTCGTAATCCCTCAATTATACCAAACTTAAGCCCACTTCCTCCATGTACAGCAATACCAGTTGGCTTGTTAAGTACTAATAAATAATCATCTTCATAAATTATGACATTCTGTAAGAACGAAATTTCTTTCATATATTTTATATCAAATCTATTTGAATGGATCCTCCTTACTGGAGGAATCCGTAATATATCTCCTATTTTCAATTTATATTGAAAGTTAATCCTTTTTTTATTAATACGTATTGCACCAGTTCGTATAATTCTATAAATCATAGATTTAGGCACTACTTTAAAATAAGTATTCAAAAAATTATCAATCCTTTGACCAGAAAAATTTGAAGAAATTATAATAAAATGCATATGAATATCATGTTCTTTCATAAGAAACCATGGTAATTACGTAATTGTTTGAATATAATAATAAAATAGAAAAAATAACAATTGTAACAAACTAAAATAGACCAAACTAAATAATAAATACATAAAATTAGTATAGTTAAATATTTAAAAATTAGTAATTTTTAAATATTTAACTATACTTTTATATATATATATAAATTATTATTTTAATTTGTTATCGAACATAGCTATTGATTCATATAGTTATAATAAAATTACTTATAAATAACATATTAAAAAATACACATGATAAATATCATCATAAATAATGTTATGTAAATGTAATAATCTATCAATAACTAATATTATAGTTTGCATAAATATATAGTTATTCATAATGCCAAAGACCTTACAGATAAAAATAATTATATATTTAAGTTATCACTGCAAACCTATTGAATATCAAGTTTACAATAATACTGAAAACTATTAGGTATTTAAACTAAAATATCTACATTTCAATATATCAACATTGAGTAAAAATTATAATGAAAAGAATGTTAATTAACGCTACTCAACAAGAAGAGTTACGAGTAGCATTAGTAGATGGACAACGATTATACGACCTAGATATTGAAACAGTAGGTCATGAACAAAAGAAAGCAAATATTTATAAAGGTAAAATTATTCGCATAGAACCTAGTTTAGAAGCAGTATTTGTAGATTATGGATCTGAACGACACGGATTTCTTCCGATAAGAGAAATTACTCGTGAGTATTTTCTTTCTTCATCATCTTCCTATAATAAGTTTAATATTAAAGAAATTTTATACGAAGGACAAGAACTACTTGTACAAGTAGACAAAGAAGAAAGAGGAAATAAAGGTGCTGCACTAACTACTTTTATTAGTTTAGCAGGAAGTTACTTAGTGCTTATGCCAAATAGTCCTAAGTCTGGCGGAATCTCAAGACGCATTGAAGGTAATGATCGTGTAGAATTAAAAGAAACTCTATCTACTTTAGATTTACCTGAAGGAATGAGTTTAATTATTCGAACTGCTGGAGTAGGAAAATCTATTGAAGCATTAGAATGGGATTTAACTTCTCTCTTACAACATTGGGAAACTATTAAAAATACTGCAGCTAATCAATTAGCTCCTTTTTTAATTCATCAAGACAGTAATGTCATCGTACGTGCATTTCGCGATTATTTACGCCCAGATATAGGAGAAATTTTAATTGATAATCCTAAAATCTTAAATTTAGCTAAAGAACACCTAATTTCTTTAGGTCGTTCAGACTTTGCTAAAAAAATAAAATCATATAACGGAGATATTCCTTTATTTAGTCATTATCAAATAGAGTCTCAAATAGAATCAGCATTCCAACGTGAAGTACGGTTATTATCTGGAGGATCCATTGTTATTGATACCACTGAAGCTTTAACAGCAATCGATATTAATTCTTCGCGTTCTACTAAAGGATTAGATATTGAAGATACAGCTTTTAATACTAATTTAGAAGCAACTGATGAAATAGCACGTCAGTTACGTCTTCGTGATGTAGCTGGCTTAATTGTTATAGATTTTATAGATATGACTTCAATTCAACATCAACGAGAAATTGAAAACAACTTAAAAATAGCAGTACATCAAGATCGTGCTCGTATTCAGATAGGGCGTATTTCTAAATTTGGTTTATTAGAATTATCTAGACAACGACTAAGCACATCATTAGGAGAATCAAGTCATTATATTTGTCCGCGTTGTAGTGGCACAGGCAATATTCGTGATAATGAATCTTTATCCTTATCCATTTTACGTTTAATTGAAGAAGAAGCACTAAAAAACAACACCTATGAAGTACACGCTATCGTTCCAGTAGTCATCGCCACGTATTTACTTAATGAAAAACGAAAAGCTATTAGCGATATAGAACAACGACAAAAAGGTGTACGCGCTATTATCGTTCCTTATGAACACATGAAAACTCCAAATTATGAGGTGCGACGTATACGAAAAGGAGAAATAAATAATAAACCAAGTTATTTGTTGGCCACAAACCAAAATAATGAAGCAATTCAATCATCAGGAGAAACAGCCTCTTCAATTTATACTTATAATTCAGAACAATTACAACTAAAAACAGATATCGTTCCAAATTTAACATCTGCTTACAACAACATTTCTCATTATACAAATTATACACTGCAATCTAAATCAAAAAAATCAATTTCATGGTTTAATAACATAGTAAATTACTTTAATAAAATAACTTATTCATATATTAACAATTATAATAATGTAAAACAAAAATTATTAAGAACAATAAAAAAATATATCAGTTGGATATATATTAAAATTATATATAAAAACAAACCATCCCAAAATTTAAATTATAATTATAAATTAAATCAAAATTCTTATTCTACATATATTAATAATAACAACAATAATAAAAAAAATTATAACCACAATATACAAAATAAAATTAACTTAAGTAATAATGAAAAAATAAAAAATTATCTAGATAAAAAAAATGATAACATCATATCTCTATTAAAATTTATTAAAAATACCAACAAGACTAAATTTAATTCTGATTATCCTAATCAAGGATTATTCATTAATAAAATCATAAAAAACATATCTGAACAAAAATATAAAAAAAAGCATAAACAGGATAAGGATATTGAACATAAAAACTTAAAGAAAATAAATGATCTAGAACCTAGTATATGGTTAAAAACACATCAATTTAAATATCCCTTGAATATAATAACAAACGAAGAATCAGCACCTATAAACATAAACCATTACAAAAAATACAACAACACATCACATTCCCATATTTTTGAGAAAAAAACCACGGCTACTGAGTTAAATACTAATCTTATTGAAAACATTAAAACCATTAACAATACCATTATACACTATCCATATGTCAAACATCATGTTATTACGCGCTCTAATAAAATAGATCACCAAGAAGAAAAAAATAACTATGATTATCCACGGTTTATTCGTCGATTACGTCGTTCTTCTCGTCATTTTCGTATAAATCTTAAACAACGCTTACAACAACAACGACAAGCTAAAAATGATCCTAAAAAATACAACAATGTTATTAAATAATGACAAAATAACTTTTGAAAATTAATTTGTATACAATTATCTTGCATATATCTAAATAATATTTAAATCTCAAAAAGATTAATTTTTAATTTTTTATAAAATAAACTTATATGATATACATAAATCAGATAATATTACCACACGTTAACAAAACGATTAATTAACACAAACATTGCTTTTTTGCATAAATATATTTACACAACTAATTTTTATAATTTTGTTAAATAAAATTATATAGATTTCTACCAGACAATGTAGTAATAACAATTTATTTATAAATATTTACTTATACATTTATATATTCATTTGATAAAATTACTCGCATATGAAAAAACTTCCAGTTTTTAATTATTCTTTTTTGCACCCACGATTTTGGTTGATTTGGTTAGGAATAGGAACATTATATATTTTAGTACTACTCCCCTATCCTACAATACACTATCTTGGTACTAGAATTGGTCGTATCACAAAATATTTTATGCTAAATCGCATGCGTATAATTCGCCGAAATTTAGAGCTCTGTTTTCCTAATTTACCAAATCAAGAGCAAAAAGACTTATTCAATAAAAATTGTGAATCAATAGGTATGGGGATATTTGAAACTGGAATGGCTTGGTTTTGGTCAGAACATAGAATTAAACGTTGGTTTAAAATTAATGGACTAAAAAATATAATACAAGCACAACAAAAAAATAAAGGTATACTATTAATTGGAATGCATTTTTTTACCTTAGAATTAGGCGCTCGAATTTTGGGCATAATCAATCCAGGTATTGGTGTCTATCGTCCTAACAATAATCCATTATTAAATTGGTTACAAACCAAGGGGAGATTAAGATCTAATAAAATGATGTTAGATCGTGCTAATATTAAAGGCATGATTAAAGCTTTAAAAAATGGTGAAATTGTTTGGTACGCACCAGATCATGATTATGGATATAAAAACAGTGTATTTGTTCCCCTATTTGCAGTATCAAATGCTGCAAGTACAATCGGAACCTATATACTCACAAAAATAGCTAAACCAGCAATCGTTCCTTTTGTAGCACGTAGGTTACCTAATGTTATTGGATATGAATTATTGATTTTACCAAACAAACAAGATGAAATACCTATAGAAACAAATATTGACATGATCAAATATATTAATAAAGTCGTCGAACAAGTAATCCTATTAGCCCCTGATCAATATATGTGGTTACATCGTAGATTTAAAACCCGCCCACCTGGAGAACCTTCTTTATATTAATTCATAAAATAAAAAGTTATATAAAAATATAAAATTATTTAAATATCAACAGATAATTGCAAAAATCATCATACATGATCAAAACAAAAACAATAAAATAAATATCAAAAATGACGCTCATATTCACTAAAAAATCAATAGTTTCTGTATAATCTCTAAAAATGTTTTAATTTAATTAAAAATAATTTTAAGAATTAATAAATAAGAAATTATTGTTTATATTATTAGCATTTACTATAATTTTGTTACATAACGAAATACGTTATTTATTGTAAATTAATTTCAAAATTTTTTGAAGACTATTAAAAATAAATTTACACAATGCTTATTGTTGTACAATACATATAATTAGAAATGTAAATTTCTACAAGCAGCACAAATACTTATGAATATAAAAGTATATTTTTATAATGTAATATTTATCTTTATAGGATTGAGTCATTATCTTTCCTATGCCACTATTTATACATTACCTGAAAACAATAATAGACTAATTGGAGAAAATATAGAAATTTTTACGCCTAAAAACAATACACACCCTCTCGAATTTTTTTCCGAACAATTTCAAGTAGGAATTAGTAACATGTTGGAGGCTAATCCAGATGTTGACATATATCTGCCAGATTCAGAAAAAAAATTAATAATTCCACATCAATTAATTTTACCAAACACGCCTCATTTAGGTATTGTGATTAATAGCGCTGAAATGCGATTATATTATTATCCTAAAAATAGCAATACTGTCGTTATATTACCAATTGCTATTGGAACAATTAAAAATGCAACACCATATTACTGGATAACTTCAATAAAACATAAAAAAAAACCCAATTTGGATCCCTACCAAAAGTATGCGTGATGAATACATCAAGCGTGGAGAAATCCTGCCTACAATATTTCCAGCAGGACCTAATAACCCAATGGGGCTATATGCTTTGTACTTAGGTAAAAACTATGCAATTCATGGAACTAATAGTAATTTTGGCATTGGACTCAGAGTAACTCGCGGTTGTATTAGATTACGTCCTAAAGATATTGAATTTCTTTTTAAAATTGTACCTGTAGGTACAAGAGTACAATTCATTAATGAACCTATAAAAACTACTGTTGAAGCAAACGGCTTGCAATATCTTGAAATCCATAATCCTTTATCCCATAATAAAGAAAAAAATAATTTAAACACATTAGTGTGTACACATTTAAATAAAAAAATACAATCTATTTTAATTGATGATTCTAATATAGATTATAAAATAGTTAATCAAGCATTAAAAAATCGTTCCGGTATACCAATAAATATTACGCGAAAACTTATCAAAACTAAAAATAAACAACAATCGTAATCATCATATTATGAATATAAATAACATTTAGTATCAAAATATATTAGCAACAACTAATGATTATTTTATCAAGTAAAATTGCTTTAATATTCAAACAATTTTTATTACACACTGTGTTTCTTAAACACTACCCGGGACGAGACTCGAACTCGTACAGCCAAAGCCGAGGGATTTTAAGTCCCTTGTGTCTACCAATTCCACCACCCGGGCGGGCTATTCAAAATAAAAAGCGCGCCTCGGAATTGAACCGAGCTACACGGATTTGCAATCCGCTGCATAACCACTCTGCCAACGCGCCACATCACTCACACAAAACAAACACATATGATTATTAAATCATATTTTAAGTCAATTAATAATATTAATTAATACATTTATGAATCGATAAACTTTATGAAAATTCGGTATTATCATATACTGATAAACCAAATATTTAAATTTCAAAAAATAAATTTTAGATGTAAAAATTACAATTATTAACCATAGTTAGTTATTTTAAATCTCAAAAATCACATTATACAAAATTAACAACTACATAAGTTATGCCACGCATAATATAAATAAGCGCACATGGACCAAAAAGCTAATAACACCGAAATATATAATGCAATAATGCCTGTAATTACTATCCATTCATAAGGACTCCACAGTAATGCGGTCAAGGCTAACATTTGTATACATGTTTTAATTTTACTAATCCAAGACACTTCAATTCCATTACTACTACCAATTCCAGCCACCCATTCACGTAATGCTAATATAATAATTTCACGAATAATTATACTAGAAGCTGGTAATGTAATCCACCATACATGAAAATGCTCAGCTATTAAAATAAGCGCTGCAATTATCATCACTTTATCTGCTACCGGATCTAAAAATTTACCAAAACTAGTAGTTTGTTTCCAACGACGAGCTAGAAATCCATCAAACCAATCTGTGACAGCTGCAACAAAAAATGTAACAGTGCACACCATCGGTGCCCAACTCATGGGTAAATAAAACAGAATTGTAAACAATGGCGCCACAACAACTCGAAATAAAGTAAGATATGTTGGTATATTAATAAAATCCATAATACTTAAAAAAAATAATTAATTTTAATACAATTACAACATTATTAACCTTTAAAACTGGCTATGCATCAGATCAGATACATACAACAATACTTTTATATTTCGAATAGTGTATAATATACTATTACAGTAGTTATTACCATACACATAGTTTCCACTATATTATGTATAAAACACAAATAAATCAAATGATCCTCAAAACACCTAAAAATTAAACATTATACATAATAATCATTATTATAGTTCTAAAAATAATTAATACTCAGAACTAGAATTGTCATTCTAGTATGCTACTATACCATAAAATAGTTGGGTCGTTAGCTCAATATGGCAGAGCAGTTGACTCTTAATCAATTGGTTGTAGGTTCAAATCCTACACGGCCCAATAAAAATATTTAGCACTCTTTGCTTTATACTGCAATGTACACTCGATTAGACGTTATAACCTTTAGTTGTGTAATGTATATGAATATACCTCTATCAGCAATCAATTGCCGTAGCATTATACATCTTTTATCAGGTCTCCTTAAGGCCACTATTCTTATATACTAAAAAGTAATTGAAGTAAACATATCATATGTTTTACATATGATTCTAATACCAATAATATTAGTTCTGCTATACCAATCAATTTATAAAATATTTGTTGAACATAATGATTAATAAAATCTTTCGGAGGAGTAGAGATTCGAACTCTAGAATGTTTTTCACTACCGATTTTCAAGACCGGCGCCTTAAGCCACTCGGCCACTCCTCCCAAAAAATTAAAATAATTAAATTAATTTTATCAACTCTTAATAATACAGCATATATACTTTTAAATAATATATAATGTTATGTGATCAAAATCATTAATCTAATATTTAACTATTGCTAAATATTTTAAAAACAATTCCTATAAACAATAGCATCACATCTAGTTACATGATTTAAAAGTAATATTAAGTATATATTAAACTTAATATATAAGATATATTTAATAATAAAATTACACAAAGTTTATCATTATTAGCATAAGCATGCTAATAATGAATATTTATTCTGTTCATATTTAAATTTAAATATTATCTTGTTTTCTGAGCATTATTATTCAACAATAATAACAGTTAAATAATTTAGGAGAGAATTGTGAAATGCAGTCAAATAAACGCTACATCAACGAACAAGGCTATTTAATACGTATTGAAGATTGGAATGAAGACATTGCGATTTATCTAGCTAAATTAGAAGACATTACACTGAATACCATACATTGGGAAATTATATATTTCGTACGTAAATTCTACATGGAATTTAACGCGTTACCAAAAATCAGAATATTAATTAATGCCATAGCACTTAAATATGGTAAAGAAAAAGGAAATAGCCAATTTCTTGTTAGACTATTTCCAAAAGGATCTGTAGCGCAAAAAATTGCAAAAATTTCAGGACTACCTAAACCTGTTAAATGCTTATAATATATCAAATACTATTTTTAAACTTAAGACCAATTGTTTTATTTAAAAATTTTAATATTTAAATAAAAACCTATTACACTTATTTAAGACTAAATAATAACAATAACTTTCTATTTACATCTAATCTACTTAATAATAATTTACCCTTGATTTTATTATATTGCCCCATATCTATTGTCCCTGATAGATAATATTTTACAGGAGATTATATGATAACTAGTAAATTTGGAATTGGACAACAAGTTCGACATAAGTTGTTAGGATATTTAGGAGTAGTCATAGATATAGATCCAGAATATTCTCTTGAAAAACCAACTTTAGATGAAATTACAAAAAATGACACTTTACGTAAATCTCCGTGGTATCATGTTGTGATGGAAGATGAAAACGGAAAACCTATACACACTTATTTAGCAGAAGTGCAATTAGGATACGAAAATTCCCATATACATCCAGAACAAAGCACTTTAGATGAACTTTCTGCATCCATTCGTTTGCAACTTCAAACACCCAGACTAAGAAATTAAATACTCATACATCATGAAACCCACTATATATAATAAATATTATGATATACAACCATTCTACGCCATGTTAACTTTTCCAGCGACATTTTCATCATACTGCCCTACATAATAGTTTACTATAATCTAATCTAATCTAAATTTTCGTAATATCTTTCCTATCCTATCTATTACTAAGTATTTCATTTAATAAATAACACAATAATTAAGCACAATTAAAATGTACAGCCTAACTAACCATCTCTATAGTTTTACAAACTATAAACCCGTGTATGTTATATATATTAATTACCACCTTAAACATTAAACTTACAGCCATTATATTAAATTTTAGTACATAATGAACGTGTTAAATTATAAATTAATTCTATTATTATCATTATTAATGATATATTTTACAATACTTTATATTTAATATATATATTTTCTACGCATAATATATATCAAATTTAATTATACTTTTCCAAATAAATGATTATATATTTAATAAATAATAATATTTCCAGACTAAAATAAATATAATAGAATTAATTTATAAATATTTATATAACACTCCAGATTTCATCGAACCATAATAACTTAAAATTTTTGTTTTAATAAAAAATTTTTTATTATCTAACAAAACAACTATATATTATAAAATAACTGTTTTTTACCGTAGAGTGTATTCACATTTAATAATTGTTACATTTTATTATCTTTAACATAAGAAGAGATATACATAAAATGAGATATACCATGATTAATAGGCGTGAATCATATACAAAGGAAGATCTATTAGCTTCTAGCAGAGGTGAGCTATTTGGAAAAAATGGACCTACACTGCCAGCTCCCAATATGCTTATGATGGATCGAGTAATAAAAATGACTAAAAATGGAGGAAATTATAATAAAGGATTTATAGAAGCAGAATTAGATATTCAATCAGACATGTGGTTTTTTAATTGTCATTTCATAAAAGACCCAGTTATGCCAGGATGTTTAGGATTAGATGCTATGTGGCAATTAGTGGGGTTCTACCTTGGATGGCTTGGAGGAGAGGGAAAAGGCCGTGCTTTAGGAGTAAAAGAAGTTAAGTTTACTGGTCAAATTTTGCCTACATCTAAAAAAGTTACTTATCTTGTTCATTTCCGAAGAATTATTAACAGAAAACTAACTATGGGTATGGCTGATGGTGAAGTATTATGTGATGGAAAAATAATTTATACCGCAACTGACTTAAAAGTTGGATTATTCAAAAAAAATACAATATTCTGATATACTTATATATAATTTAAAGTATTGAAAATACTTTAAATTATATATATTGATTAAATCAAATACTGTATTAAGTTTTAATAATTATTTATACCGAAGACACAAATATATCTCAAAAAAGTTATATGAACTATATATCGTAATGTCTTCAATCAAAGAGAACATGTATTACTATATGTTTTCAAATTTAAATTAAAAATAACACAAAAGTATTATTAGTTTAAAAAATTTGGAGGATTATAATATGAATGTAGTATCAGTAGCAGATATATTGTGCGGTTATATATCAAAAAATACTGCAGTTACTATACAGGGTTGGATTCGCACCCGGCGTGATTCTAAAGCTAAAATTTCCTTTCTTAATATCTACGATGGTTCTTGCATAGACCCACTACAAATAATTGCGTGCGATAATTTATACAATTATAAAAACGAAATATTACATTTGACTAGTGGTTGCTCAGTTACAATTGATGGAATCGTATCTGAATCCATTGGAACAAAGCAACATATTGAAGTAATTGCAAAAAATATTAAAATACTAGGATGGATTGAAGATCCTAGCACTTACCCAATAACAGCTAAAAACCACACTATGAAGTATCTACGTGAAGTTTCTCATTTAAGACCACGTACCAATATAATTGGAGCTGTTGCACGTATTAGACATACATTATCACAAGCTATCCATAACTTTATGCACCAACAAGGATTTATATGGGTTCCTACCCCCATAATTACTGCATATGATACTGAAGGAAATGGAAAAATGTTCTGCGTTTCTACTTCAAAGAATCAGAAAATTTTACATAATTCACAAGAAAAAACAAATACTTATGACACCCATAATTTCTTTGGTAAAGAAGCTTTTTTAACAGTATCAGGTCAATTAAATGCTGAAGCTTATGCTTGTGCATTATCAAAAGTATATACTTTTGGTCCAACTTTTAGAGCAGAATATTCAAATACCAATCGTCATTTATCTGAATTTTGGATGATAGAACCAGAAGCAGCATTTATGACCTTAGATGATATTATTGTTTTAGCAGAATCTTTACTTAAAAATCTAATCATCATACTCCTTAAAGAACGTTCTGATGATATAAAATATTTTGCCGATAAAATAGATAAAAATATCGTTACCCGATTAGAAAATTTCACTAATATTAAATTTAACTGCATAGAGTATACTGAAGCAATAAAATTGTTAAAAGTATGTAATAAACAATTTAATATTCCAATACATTGGGGAACAGATTTATTCTCTGAGCATGAAAAATATTTATCAGAAGAATATTTTAAATCTCCCGTAATAGTAAAAAATTATCCAAAAAGTATCAAAGCTTTCTACATGCGTTTAAATGATGATAACCAAACTGTAGCATCTATGGATATTTTAGTACCTGGAATTGGAGAAATAATTGGAGGTTCACAAAGAGAAGAAAGGTTATCATCATTAGATCAAAGATTACAAGAAAACAATTTAACACAAGAAAATTATTGGTGGTATCGTGATTTAAGACGATACGGAACAGTACCTCACTCAGGATTCGGATTAGGTTTTGAAAGATTGATGATATATGTTACAGGAATAAAAAATATTAGAGATGTTATTCCTTTCCCTAGAGTGCCAAAGAATATTAATTTTTAATAATACTTATATTGATATGAATTTATATAAATAAAATATATGTTATTACAATATTAATAAAGATAAATAATCTATAACAAATAATAGATATCTAAAACTATAAAATTAATTATATTTTGCATTTAAATTAAAAAATATAATATTAATAGTTGGAAAACAATAATAGGTTTGGTATAAATAGAGAACCCTGCATAATTACAATAAATATGGATGTACGTTATGTTTAAGTCTATTAAAATGGCACCTGCTGATCCAATTCTTGGTTTATCAGAAATTTACGATGCTGACGAACGAAAACACAAAATAAATCTAGGTATAGGCGTATACGTTGACAAAATTAAAAATACTCCTGTTTTAGCTAGCGTTAAACAAGCTGAAGAATGGTTATTAAAACATGAAACCACTAAAAATTATCTTAGCATAGAGGGTATGCATTCTTTTAATACGGCTACTCAGTGTTTATTATTTGGCATAAATGATGATGATAGCTCTATTATTTCAAAAGAACGCATAAGAACCGTTCAAGCACCTGGAGGAACTGGTGCATTACGTATAGCAGCTGAATTTATAGTAAAAAATACTAAATCCAAACGAATATGGATAAGTTCTCCCAGTTGGGTAAATCATAAAAATATTTTTACCGCTGCAGGATTGGAAATATGTACCTATCCTTATTATAATAATACAACTCATTCACTAAATTTTGACGAATTATATTCGAATTTAAAAAATGTTAAACCTAATGATGTGGTATTATTTCATTGTTGTTGCCATAATCCTACAGGAATCGATCCTAATACTGAACAATGGAATATTCTGTCAGAATTATCGGAAAAAAATGGATGGTTACCTTTGTTTGATCTAGCTTATCAGGGATTTTCCCGTGGATTGAAAGAAGACATAACAGGATTATATATTTTCTGTAAAAAAAATCCAGAATTGATAGTATGCAATTCTTATTCAAAAAATTTTGGATTATACAATGAAAGAATAGGAGCATGTACCGTAATAACTAATAATAACGATGATTCAAATCGAGTGTTAAGTCAGTTACGTGTTATCATTCGCGGTAATTACTCTAATCCACCAGCCCATGGTGCATCTATTGTTTCTTTAATATTAAACAACAAAAAATTACGCTCTATATGGGAAGAAGAACTAAAAACCATGCGGGAACATATTAATTATATGCGAAAATTATTTTTTAATACTTTAAAAAATAATAATAAAAATATAGACTTCAGTTTTATTAAAAACCAATGTGGGATGTTTTCTTTTATAGGATTAAATGAAAATCAAGTAATGCAATTACGAGATACATTCGGCGTGTATCTAGTAGGTGCTGGAAGAATTAATTTAGCTGGACTGTCAAATGATAATATTGTTTATGTATGTAGATCTATTATTAAAACTCTAAATAGAAATTTAACCACATCCAAATAAACAAAACCCGTAATTTTAATAAAAATATTTATAAAGATTAAGATCTGTTTATTTACAGACTATATATTATAACTTTTACTATGTAAGAGTATGACTAAATAAATTTAATCATACTATAAAAGCATTATTTACACGCTCGTGCCCAATCGTAGATTGGGCACCATGACCTGGTAAAAAAATAATGTCATCTCCTAACGGGAATAACTTATTTTTAATAGAATTAATTAAAGATACAATGTTTCCTCCTGGTAAATCCGTTCGACCAATATTTTCTTTAAATAACACATCTCCCATAATTATAAATTTCTGTATTTTGTTCCAGTACACTACATGCCCTGGAGAATGTCCAGGACAATGCAATACATGAAAAACTTCATACCCTACTTGTACTATATCCCCATCTTTTAACCAAAAATCAGGAACAACTGACACAGTTTTATTAGGAATATCCACACCCAACATATTGCATTGAACAATTAAACTATCCAACAATATCTGATCAGCTTTGTTTGGTCCTATTATTGGAACATTATAATATTTTTTTAATTCAACTGCGCTACCTACATGATCAATATGACCGTGAGTTAATAAAATTTTAACTATCTTCACATCCAATTTATCCACTTCTGATCGTATTTTATTAGTTTCTCCTCCAGGATCTACCAAAGCTGCTTCATGCGTTATTTCACACCAAATTATCGAACAATTTTGATTAAAAGAAGTAACTGGTACAATATGATATTGCATATTTATATATCCTATTTTATTTACAAATCAGATCTAGCATTAAAAATTGTTCGATAATTTTAATGTTACTTATTAAAAATTTTTTAATTTATACTATATTCTCATGTAAAAACACTATAACCCAAAAATTTTTAAAAAATGGAATAACTTCATATATATAATTTTTTATAAGAATTCAAATATGAATCCTTTGTTCAAGACAATACACCATTATTTATACAAGTCATTTTGATCATCTATAGTGGAAACAATATTAAACCCACCATCAACATAAATTATTTCCCCAGTAATTCCAGATGAAAAATTAGAACACAAAAATGCAGCAACATTTCCAATTTCTTCTATAGAAATATTACGACGCATAGGTGATTGTCGCTGAAAGGATGATAACATCTTTTTAAAATTTTTAATACCAGAAGAAGCCAAAGTACGTACAGGACCACAAGAAATGGCATTAACACGAATCCCCTCTGGTCCCATAGCATTAGCCATATAACGAGTATTAGCTTCTAATGAAGCTTTAACTAATCCCATTACATTATAATGGGGTATAGCACGTACAGATCCCAAATAAGTTAATGTAACTAAAGATGCCTTATCATTTAGCATGCTTCTACATGCTTTAGCTATTCCTACAAAACTATAAGAACCAATAATATGAGATAACGCAAAACCTTCACGGGTAACAGTATCAACATAATCACCTTGCAACTGCTCAGTAGGAGCAAATGCTATCGAATGGACAAACCCATCAAAAGTTAGCCATTTTTTTTTCAATTCAATAAATAGTTGATCTATACAATAATCCTCAGATACATCACATGGTAATATAATATCAGAATCAAAATTTTTAGACAAATCTTGTACTCTTAATTTTAATTTATTGGTATGGTAAGTAAAAGCTAATTCAGCTCCTTCTCTATATAAAGCTTGAGCAACACCATAAGCTATTGAACGATGGCTAGCCATTCCAGTAATTAAAATCCGCTTATTACTAAGCAATCCCATACTTGCATCTCCAAACTGTAACAGTTTATTGTAATAATATTAAAATATATTCAATAAAAAAATCATTTAAGATTAATCTAACAATCATTACTATACTTTTATAAAATTATTTTTACCCTTAATTATATAAATTAGCATTGAAATATTTAAAAAAAATCAAAAAACATAGACATTATAGCAATATAAAACTAAAATATGTATAAATATTTGTATAATTGAATGTATAACTTTAAAAATATAAAAGTACATGAGCAAAGTATATACAGTATTAAAAAAGTATTAAAATATTTCTATCGTAAAAAAGTAAATAGACCATATTACTTAATAATAAATAACTCTGATTTACAAAAAAGATATAATATGATTAAATACGTCAAAATTTGCTCGCTATTATTTTAATTATATTTACACCATTTTACTTTTATTTAAACACCATTAATTCACAAAATATTTTCTGAAAAATCCAGTATTTAAATAAATTATTAAATCACTATAACTAATAATTAAAGTTTAAAATACTCTATTTATATTAATCAATTTATTCACCAAAATTCAACCTAACCACATTAAATTTATTTTCAAACTAACTGCATATACTCACTGACACACAAAATATATTATTTATTTACGTACCTACACTACCTTTATACTACATATACCAATTCATAATATATTTTCAAACTATCGTAATATTACACAACCAGTTCACAATTATTAATAATTTATAATAACTCTTTTATCATGATTAAAATAATTTTTTAAATCGTTATATAGTATATATACTATATCTTGATTCTATTTTTTTTATGTATAAACCTCATAATAAATTATCTAAAATCAAATATTATTGAATATTGTTATCATTTATTTTTATTATCAAATGTATATTTAATATCTGTGCAATTATATTTAATTAATTTTATAAAAATATAAAAATCCATAACCTTTTATTTATGTATCCTCTACAATTTTTACACGTTTATATCTTAAAAATAATATTTAAAACACAAAAATAAAATATACAAAATTACAATTATATCATATCATCACAATGTAAATTTGATCTATTTTTACCGATTACTATATTAATTCATACATTATAAACAAGTATCCTACCTTTAAGTAGGAATAAAATTTATTTTTGTTAAAATATAATTAAATATTAAAGTATTTATTTTAATCTACAGTTATTAACTATAGCTAAAAAGTAAGTACCAATTATTACGTATTACTTATATATATATTAAAAATCTTATCCTAAATCGACAGTCCATAATAAATATTCATAAGTTCTGTTCAATACATTCCATGATTATAATTCTATAATTTATAAAAAGATATTCATATTTATAATTGTATAATATAATTTTTATTATTTAATTAATAACATCTTTCACATATAGTTTTAAAAAAATCACTGATAACAAAACGTTCATACATTTTATAGATATTGTATACAGATAAAACATATAACATTTATCGTAATAAACTTTAGTAATTATACGTATCATAATACCATTATCATATATACTGAATGATTCATTATTAACTAAAAAATATATTGTACTATGAATAACCATAATATAATTATCATATAACATGACATATTTTTCACTGCGATGAGACTGTTAAGAAACCATCTATTCTTTAACAAAAACAAATATTATTGATTACATCTTTAAAGAGGTAACAAATATGCAACTTAAGCGTGTGACAGAAGCAAAATTACCAACAATTTGGGGCACTTTTTTAGTAGTAGGATTTGAGGAAAAATTCACCGGGCATAATCATGTCGCATTAATATACGGAGATATAACTGGATCAGATCCAGTATTAACACGAATACATTCCGAATGCTTAACAGGTGATGCTTTATTTAGTTCACGCTGTGATTGTGGATTTCAACTAAAAACAGCATTACATTGTATTACAGAAGAAAAACGTGGTATTTTAATCTATCATCGACAAGAAGGACGCAACATAGGATTGTTGAATAAAATTAGAGCTTATGCATTACAAGACAGCGGAGCTGACACAGTAGAAGCAAACCAATGTCTAGGATTTGCTCCTGATGAACGAGATTTCACCATTTGTGCAGATATTTTAAAATTATTATGCGTAAAAAAAATACGTATTTTAACAAATAATCCAAAAAAAGTAGAAATTTTACATACATCATGTATTCACATCACAGAACGAATTCCATTAATCGTAGGAAGGAATCCAGAAAATTCTAGATATTTAGACACCAAAGCAACCAAATTAGGACATTTATTAATAACTAATAAGAAATAAGAAAACTCAATACAATTAAATATTAATTATTATATAACATCATCAAAATGATCTAAATTATTCTGTAATATAATACTATTTTACAATTAATTCATATATGCATTAATCATAGATGAAATATTTTCATATATTCATCTATTTAAATAAATAATTATTACAAAGTATAATTTATGTATATATATTTCCTACATTAAAACTATATTTCAAAAATACTATTAAATTATATTTAACAATACCAAAAATGCTAACTATTAAAAATAGATATGAATAATCTATTATAATGAACTATTTATAGTTTTAATATTTAATTTAATTTTTTATATAAACATTTTTTTTCATCTATATAAAATTGATCAAAAATACTGGTTCTATAATTTTTAAAATTTATGCAAATTAAATATTATTTATTAAAATTTAATCAAATATCCACATATAATATTATTACATTTTATTATTCTACAAAGAAATCTATTATAAAATATTAATTTGCATAAAGTATTCAATCATATATTGATTGAATACGCATTACCTTTTATTCATAAAATAAATAAATTATATACTCCCCATTTCAATCTGCATCCCTTACACTTTTTACGTCTACAATTCAATTAAAATTAAAATTAATTCTAAAATAATAATTTTTTAGTTATCAACTCTATTTGTAAATATTATCTAAGATATATGAAAAATAATTCTAATAATACTAAACTATCAATTAACCATGATTAAATCATATTGATTAATCATAAAAAATTTTAAAATTTACTTTCTTAATTTTATATATCTTAAGATACATACAACCAAGATTTAAAATAAATAATATTAAAAATACGAACCCTTCAAACAATAAAATTAATCAACATTTTTTAAAATGTTTGTTGATATAATTAACGACCAATCTATCTAGCGATACCTAATAACATTAGATATACTTAATACAATCATAACTTCTATTATTAATCTATTTTACACTTTACTTAAAATAAGTGAAATATATGTCCATATATCATTAAACTTTATTTAATACTTAAACGTAATTATTATAGATTTATATTTTATTTAATTTATCTAATAGATATATAAATTATTTATCGCATTACATATATATACGTAAACTACATAATTTTATCTGAAAATATATTCAATGCTATGAAAATAATCTACACTTTAATTAATGTCTTAGAATATTCTATAAACCCAAAATAGCTCCATTCCAAAATAGATACTTATTCTCTACATATCTATTAAAATTACTTATTTACTAAAATAAAAATAAAAGATATTACTGTCCATAATAGAATCCTATTAATCAATACATATTTCAAACATCATAAAGACTTTTAATGGATTATTTTATATAATGGAATAGTATTCCATACCATACTCTATGTACCATAAACTTTGTTTATTTTATGTAAAAGTATTTATCATATATTTCTATACAAATAATCTATATTCAAAAACCAATTAAACAAAAAAATCTATGATAAGTAATCATGACAATTATTAATATAATTAGATAGATTTTTTAATTATTATCAGTCATTATTTTATACAACTAATTCAAAATACCTCATATTCTCAATAAATAAATCATATCTTTAGTATATATTCTTAATATTTATAAAAAATCACTTTTTAAACAAAATAATAATTAACATGTGTTTAAAACAATGAACCTATCAATGCTCCATAAATTTCATATACATATAAACAAAAATAAAAACAAACACATCAATTTTATTTTCTTTACTACAAAAATGATTTTATCAAACCATATTCAATTATATACTCGATTAAATTAAATATACAAATACCCCCTATTTAGTAGTGAAACCTAACCCCAAACTTTATATAAATATTTAATAATCTAAAATTTGTTAGATCTTTATATATTAAATTTAATAAATACTCATTAAAAATTTTTATTAAATTTTAATTTAATTATTATTATATCTCTTTATAATTATATTAACATTACTTAATTGATACTAAATTTATAAAAAATAAAACAAAAATCATAACACCTATTTATTACTATTTTATTTTAATATTTATTAACTTCTTAACTATACCATTAACTAAAAGAAAAACTGTATAATATTTGGTTTAAAATTATATAATAATCAAAATTCAATTTATACAAAACCAAAATAATAACTATTTATATATAACACACATTGAAACCATCAAAAATATATATAGTATAAGCATGTACTTTCATATATTTATGATTTTTATTTCAATATATTTATGAAATGCAATAATATATAATTATTAAAATAATTAAATATAATTTAGTATTTACATTTATCAAAACAATTATACTGTAAAAACTACAACACATAATTACTTACTGTAATAACACATAAAAAATTATATTCAATAGACAATTTTTGCTACCTTTGAAATCATTGTTATTTGACATTTAAAAAAAAGATAGTAATACTAAGATAATTCGTATTCATATCTTTATAAAGTAAATACTTAATCATATTAATACAAAACTGCTTCTTCTACTTACCTAACCATTTAATAGCAATTAAACAGTTATTTAGAACGTTTAATATGCTTGAAAATATTTCAATCAAACCGTTAATATATATGAGGTCTTAATAAATAACTGGAAAATTAAATAATGGAATTTAAAAAAATTCATATAGAATGTTCAAATCTTCAAGTACGCTACCATTCTAATCCTGCGGCGGTTTTTAACCAATTATGTAATAACCGTAATTCAACATTATTATTAGAATCATCAGAAATTAATAAAAAACATAACATAGAAAGCATGATGATTATTGATAGCGCCTTACGTATTACCGCTTATGGAGCACACGTTACCATACAAGCGCTCACTAAAAATGGTGCAAGTCTACTCCCATTACTAGGGAAAACTTTCCCAGTACAAGTAAAAATTAACAAAACTGTTGATAAAATCAAATTAATATTTCCTCCAATACAAACAATGATCGATGAAGACACGCGTTTGCGATCAATTTCAATATTTGACTGTTTACGATCATTGTTAATGATAACACAACCATTTAAAACTATTCCTAAAGCCATATTTTTAGGTGGCCTATTTTCTTATGATTTAATATCTTGTTTTGAATCTTTTCCTAAATTAATTAATACTTATGCATGCCCAGACTACTGTTTCTACTTAGCTGAAACATTATTAATTTTTGATCATCAACAACATACTGCTTTATTACAAAGTACTTTGTTTAGTTCAAACACTTTAGAAAAAAATAGACTAAAAACTAGAATGAACCAATTAAAAACCCAACTCAATCAAACACCTCAAACTATTCCATATCAAAAAGTACATAATATGACACTACGATGTAATCCAAATGACGAAAATTATAAAAAAATTATACGTAAAATAAAACGAGCTATACGTCAAGGAGAAATTTTACAAGCTGTCCCTTCACGACGTTTTTTCCTTCCATGCCCCTCACCATTAGCAGCATACCATATATTAAAAACTAACAACCCCAGTCCTTACATGTTTTTTATGCAAGACATGATATTTACACTTTTCGGGGCGTCTCCAGAAAGTTCTTTAAAATATAATGCAGATACTCGGCAAATTGAAATCTATCCCATCGCCGGAACACGAGCTAGAACTTATCATATTGACGGAACATTAGATACAGATTCAGATAACCGAATAGAATTAGAGATGCGATTAAACCATAAAGAATTATCAGAACATTTAATGTTAGTGGATTTAGCAAGAAATGATCTAGCACGGGTCTGCAAAGCAGGTAGTCGATATGTAGCTGATTTGTTAAAAGTAGATAGATATTCTTTTGTTATGCATTTAGTGTCTAGAGTAGTAGGAGAATTACGCCATGATCTTGATGTATTACATGCCTATCGAGCATGTATGAATATGGGTACATTAACTGGAGCCCCTAAAATCCGAGCTATGCAGCTTATCTACGAAGTAGAAGGTACGCGTCGTAATACTTATGGCGGCGCTATTGGATACTTAACTGGTTCTGGAAGTTTAGATACATGCATTATTATACGATCAGCTTATGTTACGAATCAAATAGCTACAGTACAAGCAGGTGCTGGCATAGTGATAGATTCCATACCTCAATCAGAGGCAGATGAAAGCCGGAATAAAGCTCGAGCTGTTTTACGGGCCATTGCTATAGCACATGCTTCTGAGGAGTTATTTTAACAAATGAGCAACATAGTATTATTAGATAATATTGACTCATTCACGTATAATTTAGTAGATCAGTTACGTGATGATGGACACAAAGTATTAATATATGCCAATAAATTACCAATATCAATAATCACAAACACCCTATCAAGTATGATAAACCCAATTTTGATGTTATCACCAGGACCTGGATCCCCCAGTAAAGCTGGATGCATGACTCAGTTAATAAAACAACTAATTAGACAAATTCCAATCATTGGAATTTGTCTGGGATATCAAGCTATCATAGAATTTTATGGAGGACGTATATCTCAATCAAAAAAGATCTTTCATGGTAAATCCTCTTTAATATACCATGATAATTTAGCTATGTTTTCTAATATACCAAACCCATTTTTAGTTGGACGATATCACTCACTAATAGGTAATTATATACCAAATAATTTAAAAATTAATGCCTATTACAATAAACATATAGCAATGGCAGTACGTAATGATTCTGATCGAATTTGTGGATTTCAATTTCATCCTGAATCTATTTTAACCACCCATGGCACACAACTCATTAAACAAACTATTACATGGGCAAAATGTTCATCACAAGGAAAAAAATAATATGCAAGATATCCTAGAAATTTTATATCAAGGTAAGAGCATCAACCAAAAACAAAGTGAAAACCTATTTTATAACATAATAAAAGAAAAATTATCTTCTATACAAATAGCAGCTGCACTTATTAGTATGAAAACACGTGGAGAAACATGCGAAGAAATCATAGGCGCTGTAAATATATTATTAACTCATGCTAAACCTTTCCCACGCCCAAATAACTTATTTGCAGATATCACAGGCACTGGAGGAGATAATAGTAATACTATTAATATTTCTACAGCAAGCGCTATTGTTGCTTCAACTTGTGGTGCAAAAATTATTAAACACGGCAATTGCAGTATATCTAGTCTAACAGGATCAATGGATTTTTTAAAAAAATATGATTTTTTACATATAAAAAAAAATGTGCAACAAACACGTAAAAATTTTGATGAACTAGGTATATGTTTTTTGTATGCTCCTCAATACTACAAAGTCTTATCTCGCATAATGCCTATACGCAAACAATTAAAAACTCCCACACTGTTTAATATAGTAGGTCCATTAATTAATCCATCTAAACCTTCATTAACACTGATTGGTGTATACAAAAAAGAATTATTATCACCTATGATTCAAGTATTGAAATTACTTAAATATGATCACGCAATAGTAGCGCATTGCGGAGGAATAGATGAGGTTGGATTGCATGCCCCTACCCATATAGCAGAATTACATAATAATATAATAAACAACTATATTTTAACCGCATCAGATTTTGGATTAGATTCCTACCCAATTGAAACACTATGCTGTTATTCAAAAAACCAAGCTCATGAATACATAATTAATTTACTAAAAGGAAAAGGAGAACCTGCACATTCTGCCGTAATAGCAGCCAATGTAGCATTATTATTAAAATTATTTGGATATAATAATTTATATGATAACACACGATTAGCTCTAGACAAAATACATCGTGGCATTCCCTATGATCGTTTGTTATCTTTATCAAAAAATAGGATATAAAATCATGCAACACACAATACTTGATGAAATTTTATCATATAAAAAAATATGGATAACTAAACAAAAAAAACAACACCCGTTACATATTTTAAAAAATAAGATACAAGTAAGCAATCGTGATTTTTATCATGCTGTGTCCAATAAAAAAAAACAAACAATATTTATACTAGAATGTAAAAAAGCATCACCTTCTAAAGGTATTATTTGTAATAATTTTAGTCCTATCCAAATAGCCCAAACTTATAAAAAATATTCTTCAGTTATTTCAGTATTAACTGACGATAAATATTTTCATGGAAATTTTGACATTTTACACCAAATGAGTAACATCGTAGAACAACCAATATTATGTAAAGACTTTTTTATTTCAGAATGGCAAATATACTTTGCACGGTTACATCAAGCTGATGCCATTTTATTAATGTTATCAATTTTAGATGACGCAACTTATAAAAAATTAGCTAAAATAACCCATACATTACGTATGGGTATATTGACAGAAATAGTAAACGAAAATGAATTAAAACGTGCTAAATATTTGGGAGCGAAAGTTATTGGCATAAATAATCGTAATCTACATGACCTTTCCGTTGATCTAAATCGTACTATCACTCTTAGTAAATATATACCCAGTACAATAACAGTAATTAGCGAATCTGGTATTAATAGTTATTGTCAAATCAGAAAGCTTAGACAATATGTCAATGGATTTTTAATCGGAACAATATTAATGTCTCAACCACATATTGATACAGCGGTAAAAAAATTAATTTTAGGAGAGAATAAAATCTGCGGACTAACCCGAGTTAATGATGCTTACATTATTAATAAATTAGGGGCGATATATGGCGGATTAATTTTTGTTTCTACCTCACCTCGCTATATAAATATCATTACCGCACAACATATTGTTTCTAACGTAAAAAATTTAAGCTATGTTGGTGTATTTCGTAATGCTACTATTTCTTATATTATCAATATAGTAAATATACTAAACTTATCAGCAGTACAACTACATGGAACAGAAGATCAAGATTATATTAATATTTTAAGAAAACAACTACCAATTACATGTCATATATGGAAGAGTATTAATATGAATAATAGACCTGTATTATCGTATAATATATTAAATGTGGACCGATATTTAGTGGATAATGGCGGAGGTAGCGGACAAACTTTTGATTGGTCACTTCTTTCTAATATGCAATTAGAAAAAATAATTTTAGCAGGAGGATTAACAATAAACAATTGTACAAAAGCAGCAAGTATAGGTTGTTTAGGTTTAGATTTTAATTCTGGCGTTGAAATTAAACCAGGCATCAAGAATCATAATAAACTTGTAAAAATATTTCAAATACTAAGCTCTTATTAAAAAATTAATACATTTAAAATAACCAAAGGAACCAAATATAATTAATATGATAAAATTACAGTCCTATTTTGGTGAATTTGGAGGTATGTATGTACCACAAATTCTAATACCAGCTCTTACTCAATTAGAAGAAGCATTTATATCAGCTCAAAACGATCCTAATTTTCAAAAAGAAATTAAATACCTTTTAAATCATTATGCTGGTCGACCCACTCCTTTAACATTATGTAGAAACTTAACAAAAGGAACACAAGCTAAACTTTATTTAAAACGTGAAGACTTATTACATGGAGGATCTCACAAAACTAATCAAGTATTAGGACAAGCTTTATTAGCTAAACGTATGCGTAAAAAAGAAATAATTGCTGAAACTGGTGCTGGACAACATGGAGTTGCTGTCTCTATTGCAGCATCTCTTTTAGGATTAAAGTGTCGTATTTATATGGGATCTAAAGATATAAAACGTCAAGAACTTAATGTCTTAAGAATGCAATTAATGGGTACACAAGTGATCCCAGTACATCATGGATCTGGAACTTTAAAAGATGCTTGTAATGAAGCTATACGGGAATGGTCTAAAACTTATGAATACACTCATTACATGCTCGGTACAGCTGCTGGCCCTCATCCTTTTCCCACAATTGTTAGAGAATTTCAACGTATTATTGGAAAAGAAACATATAAACAAATACAAAAATATGAACAACGTTTACCAGATTCAATTATTGCTTGCGTAGGAGGAGGATCTAATGCTATCGGAATATTTTCTGATTTTATTGATACACCATCAGTGCAGTTATTAGGTGTAGAAGCTGGGGGTTTAGGAATAAATACTAAATATCATGGCGCTGCTATACAACATGGAAACATAGGAATTTATTTTGGTATGAAAACCTCAATCCTACAGTCTTCAGATGGACAAATAAACAATTCCTATTCTATTTCTGCTGGCCTTGATTTCCCATCTGTTGGACCAGAACATGTTTACCTAAAACAAACTGGTCGAGTGAAATATGTATCTGTTAATGATATAGAAGCCGTAGCAGCTTTTAAGAAATTATCTGCTCATGAAGGCATCATTCCCGCTCTAGAATCCGCTCATGCTTTAGCACATGCGCTAAAAATAATTCAAAAAAACCCAAATAAAACGCAAATTTTAGTAGTTAATTTATCTGGACGTGGAGATAAAGATATTTATACAGTTAATAATGTATTACAACAACAAAGAGAAACATAAAATGGATCGTTACCAAGAATTATTTACACGTTTAAATCAAAATAAATCAGGAGCATTTGTCCCTTTTATTACTATAGGGGATCCAAATGCTATTTCTTTCATGCATATCATAGATACTTTAATTTCATCAGGTTCTGATGCATTAGAATTAGGCATACCATTTTCTGACCCTATATCAGATGGACCTGTTATACAAAAAAGCATAGCACGAGCCTTCAAATCAGGTATAAATTTTTCACATTGTTTTATCATATTACGAAACATTCGCAATAAATACCCAAATTTACCTATCGGGCTATTAATCTATGCAAATCTAGTTTTTAAAAATGGAATTAATAATTTCTATTCACATTGCTCAGAACTAGATATAGATTCTGTGCTAATTCCTGATCTTCCTATAGAAGAAAGCCTACCATTTTATAAAGCTGCCATACAACATAAAATAGCACATATCTTTATTTGTCCGCCTAATGCTACTGAAGAATTAATACATAAAATTACAAGACAAGGACTCGGATATATCTATTTATTATCCCGTCCCGGAGTAACTGGGATTGAAATTAACAAAAAAACAATTAACACTACTGTTTTACATAATTTAATTCAATATATTAAAAAACAAGAAAAAAAAATACCTATCCTACAAGGTTTTGGTATACATACACCACTGCAAGCTCAAGAATCACTATCATTAGGCACCTCTGGAATTATTTCCGGTTCTGAAATTGCAAGAATTATTGAAGAAAATATATCTAATCTAGAATTAACGCTAAAAAAATTAAAAAAATTAGTATGTCTAATGAAAATGTCTATGTATTTTCACACAAATTAAATGATACATATCACATTTATCATTTAATTCTTATAAAAAACGAGCACTTAACATCAATTAATACATGTTATTACATGTCATTATTAATATAATATAATAAATAACAACAGTATTATATTCGTTATACAAAATATGAAACATCAAAATAAAAATGCTCAATTTGTTATAAACTATTAATGCTACTAAAAATTATAAAATAACTTAATCATGTCTCATTAATTTCATTTCAAAAAATATGATTTTTTATTTTTTGAAAATTTTTGAAGGAAAAGTTATAGAAACTATGATAATTAAATTATCTCGAAATGTATTGCATTTTATTCATAATTATTGTGCTAATATTACAACATTAATATTGATTACAACAGTAATTCAAATTTGTCTAGATTACATTTTATTGCCAAAGCAAGAAGAACTTATATTCATGAATAATTTTACTGAAATAGGATTACGTAACGTGATCAAAGAATTATCAGTAGATCAACAGTACATTTTATTTAGATTATCTGCTGCTAATAGTATTTCTAAAATGTTGAGTAATACCTTTTTATTTGGAAGTATACTAACTATGTTACATCTAATATCTACCGCTAATAAAAGTAATCAACATTTAAGCATAGGAAACATTATTACATCAGCAATGTTAATATTTCCAAAATTCTTATTGCTAATATTTTATACTACATTATTTATACAATTAGGGCTTATGACTGCAATTATTCCGGGTATTGTATTAGCTATTATTATAAGTTTAACTCCGGTTATAGTTATTACTGATAATTTACCAGTTATAGAATCCATATTCCTTAGTATCAAAATCAGTTCTCGTAATTTTCATTTAATTACACCACCAATATTAGTATGGTTTTTGATTAAAACAGTGCTAATATTAATTATATTCCACCATTACGATTATTGGACATTTATTACCAAAATTTTAGTAAACTGCCTTAACAATGCATTATCTGTAATCATTTTAATATATCTATATCGTTTATACATGATTATTAAGACACCATAAATTGTCGTGTTTATAAAATAAAAATAATTCAGTATTATTAATTTTTAATTTTAAATCCTGTCTTATGGATATATTTTTATAAATTCACTTAATTTAAATCACTATCTTATTACACATAAAACATACAAATATACAAACTATTTAAAAATTTTAGTGACGGACACTAAAATTTTTACTAGAATTTAAACAAAATTTAAAAGTAATAATTAAATCTTTTTCTGGCTTATTTTTCTCATATACCCAACAACGCATAGCTGATCTAATACTTTCTTCAAACGTACCAGCAGGAACAGCTGATAATATCCGTATATTATCAACTCTACCTTTAATACTAACATTATATTGCACAATAACTACTCCTTCTATACCTAATATTTTTGCTTTATTAGGATATTCAGGATACATACGATTAATCACACAGGACGATATATAACTCTGATTATGATCTATTTTAAAAGAAGATATAGAACGTTCTGTAACCTCTGAAGTGTTCATATTATTTTTTTTAACTACAGAAACATTTTTATTAGAATTTAATATATTTTTAGAATTATTTACAATCTGTTGTTGTTTTGAATGAACTATAGTTTTTGAGTTTGACTTATTATGATTTTTTTTTAACAATTTTAATGACTGATTTTCTTCCAATGAGGTATGAAGAGCCTGATCAGGTTTCGGAAACGATAAGGTAAATATTTTAGATTTTTCTATATAAATAGACTTATTAACAACATGATAAAATTGGTACAACAATATATTCACTATAAATATATGCATTATACATGATAAAAAAACACAAAAATAAATCGACACATGCAATTTGTACCAAGTACATCGGTAACTATTTATAATTAAATTTTTTAAAAAACCCATAGTGCATTATGCAAATTAAATAATTTATTCTTTTATATAAAAAATAATGCTCTATCACGCACGCTCCTTAACACTTTTTAAAAAATTTAATCACTTTATATATAAAACACATTTATATTTTGCATGTTTCTTTCATTACATACATTAAAATAGTAACCATATAGTCTTCAGTTCAAATTCACTTAAATGTTCATAATTTATTTATGCAAGCATTCTTATACTATTAAAATATATTTTTAGAATACTTTAAATTTACATATTATATACATTATTTTTTAAAAATACTCTTTCACACTCATTAAATAAATAAATATTTTTTCTACTAAAAATATTAATAAAATCAACAATAATTAATTAAGATCAAAAAATTTTAACCCAACACATATATCAAGTTTTAGATTTTAACTATATACTAATTTAGCATTAATAATACATAAATTTTTGGTTACTTATGTAACAATAATTACTAATTTTATAATTAAAATACCCGTTTATTTTATTTAATATACAAAAAATTTCATGCAATTATCATATGTTTTATGGTTTGTGACAACGTAACAAAATCAACATTATTAATAAAAAATTTATTAACATTTAATCAATATATTTTACCGATAAAAATTTGATTGTTATAGATATATAAGTCTCTTATACAATTATAAGATTTATCACGAAATAAACATTCAATAATAATCACATAGCCTTTTGTTAAAAATATTCCACAAACGTTCCAAATAGGATTTACTATAATCATGATCGCGATGTATACCATTTTAAATTGTATTTTTTTATGCAGTTATTGGTTATTAATCGCGTTAGTTACATTTCGAGTTTTAATAAAACGTCGAGCAGTCCCATCATCTATGGCATGGTTATTAGTAATTTACATTTTACCTTTAATAGGTATAATTACATATCTGCTATTTGGAGAATCTAATCTTGGTAAACAACGATCTACTAGAAGTAAAATGGCATGGTTATCTACTGTACGTCGCATACAAATATTAAAAACCTATAAACATATTTTTTCAACTGAACACAGTGCAATTGCTTCGTCATTATTTAAACTTTGTGAA
Organism: Candidatus Blochmannia vicinus; assembly: GCA_030020825.1. NCBI lineage: Bacteria > Pseudomonadati > Pseudomonadota > Gammaproteobacteria > Enterobacterales > Enterobacteriaceae > Candidatus Blochmanniella > Candidatus Blochmannia vicinus (nom. nud.). Next base: position 736,724 of record CP125213.1, on the reverse strand, counting down.
CATCGTCAAGGAATAGGTGCTTTAAAAGGTAATCAAATAAAATTATTTAAAACAACTAATGATGCTATTACCTCCTTAATCAAAGATATTGAATTAGCCCAACATAGTATTGATATGGTATTTTATATTTGGGAATCTGGAGGATTAGTAGATCATGTTATAAAAAAATTAATTATAGCAGCCAAAAGAGGCATTCAATGCCGTATTATATTAGATTCTGCTGGATGCGCTAGTTTTTTTAACAGTCCATATCCTACTATAATGCGACAGGCTGGAGTTAATGTAGTAGAAGCGCTACATGTAAATTTACTACGAATCTTTTGGAGACGAATGGACTTACGACAACATCGAAAAATGATATTAATTGATGAACACATTGCTTATGCTGGCAGTATGAATATGGTAGATCCGAAATTATTTAAAAAAAATATAGGAATTGGACAATGGATTGATATTATGGTTAGAATAGACGGGCCTGCAACTTCAGTTATGAGCATAATATTTTCTTCTGATTGGGAAATCGAAACAGGACAACATATATTATTACCAATATTATTAAATACTCGCGTAGTGACAGCGCAAAAATTAATACCAACAGGCCACACCATTCAAATTATTCCTTCTGGACCAGGATGTCCAGAAGGAATAATTCATCAAATATTACTAATATCATTATATGAAGCCCGTAAAAAACTTATAATTACTACTCCATACTTAGTACCCAGCGATGATTTACTACATGCTATTTGTACAGCGGCACAAAGAGGAGTAGAAGTACATATCATTATTCCAAAACACAACGACTCTGTACTAGTAAGTTGGGCTAGTAGAGCATTTTTTAGCGAATTATTAAAAGCTGGAGTTTTAATACATCAATTCCAAAATGGACTACTGCACGTAAAAAGCGTATTAGTTGATCATCAATTAAGCTTGATAGGCACAGTAAATTTAGACACACGAAGCCTATGGTTAAACTTTGAGATTACTTTAGTCATTGATAGCCAAGAATTTAGTGATGAACTAGAAAAAACACAACAAAACTATATTTCTCACTCTAAAGTAATTGATCCTCAAACCTGGGCTAACCGTCCTTACTGGGAACGTATTATTGAACGTCTATTTTATTTCTTAAGTCCTTTATTATAAAAATTAATCTTAATCTTAAATATCAACAATATCACTCAACTTAAAATAAGCTGACCAATAAAAACTGTGATGGTAATATTTAGTAAAACTACATATTCCTTTTATTTAATCTAACATACCTTAATAACTATAATTAATTTATACAGATAATAAAATTACTTATATGCTACAAATAAAAATTTTGTTCCCTTCAATACCATCAATTTAACGCTTGTACTTAATTTCATAATTAAATTAAACAACACTTAACCGTTATATATACATAACACAATTAAATATGGCACATAATATACACCATTATACGTTATAAATAACCACAACATAAATCATAATAAAAATATATTAAATATAAAATAAAAAATTAATGAAATTAAAAATCTATAATCCATATAATAACTATTTTCGATTTAACATTATAATATCTTTAATATTATAAAATATATCTTTTTAAAACAAAAAATAACAGATATTAATATTTTCAATATTTATGTATTTATTGATATTTGTACATACAAAAACTAAATATTTTTATCTATTGTGATAAATACTTTTTATTAGATGAGAGTAATCATTTAAATTTTTCCAAAAAGTGCCTACGACATACTGAAACATAACGATTATTACCACCAACTAATATTTGATCACCATCTCGGATTACCACACCTTGATCATCAATCCTAAGGACTCTATTGGCCTTACGTCCACAATAACAAATAGTTTTTAATTCAATTAATTTGTCCGCCCATGCTAATAACCATAAGCTTCCTGGAAATAAATCAGCTTTAAAATCAGTACGTAAACCATAACACAATACTGGAACATTCAATGTATCCACTATTTTTCCTAAATCAGTCACTTGATCACGATTAAGAAAATGACACTCATCTACTAATACACAATGTATTAAATCATTCTGACACATAGCTGCTATTTGATCAAAAAAATTAGTTTTGACATTAAATATTCTAGCAGAAGCAGTTAATCCAACACGGGATTTAATTTTTTCATTTCTACAATTTTTATGATTCATTGCAGCGGTATATAGCACAGTACGCATGCCTCGTTCCTGATAATTATAAGAAGACTGTAATAATGCAGTAGTTTTTCCGGCATTCATTGCAGAATAATAAAAATACAATTGCGCCATAAATTAAAATCCTAACTAAATCACAGCATTGGAATATAATTCACATAACATAATTCTATTATGTTAAAAACAAGCTTATTCAACTAATTTAGCTGTGAAATTTATAAATAAAATATTTTATATATATATTACATTAATTTTAATGTAATATATTTCAGATTCTATCTAATACAAACACTTTTACAATACTACGTATATACCTTAAAATCATTCTATACTTTACATATAAAACAATAATTTAAGTAAATAAATACTCTATATCTAAAAAGATTCTATATCTCTAATAAAAATAACTAAAAATTAACAAATAACTATTATTTATATTTAAAATTTTTATAAATAAAAAAATAATCATTTAATTAAATAATGATTAAAAATTTTTATAAAAATATATCAGTTTATTTAATTAAATTAATAAAAATTTTTAATAACATATCACAATACTTTACTTATATTTATGACTCTATATATAATGACCTGTTAATACAAAATATAATAGAATTATTTATAAATTAAAACACTCTAGGTATTGCAGAAAATAAATTAGCGCTCTATCCTTATCAATAGATTTGTTATTTATAACATTTGAGATTAAATCAATGAACGACGCATTAAAAATTCTTAATAATATACGCACGTTACGAGCGCAAGCTAGAGAATATACTCTTAAAACATTAGAAGAAATGTTAGAAAAATTAGAAATAATTGTTAATGAGCGCCGAGAAGAAAACAATCAAGCTCAAGCTGAAATAGAAGAACATGCTCGAAAATTACAACAATACCGCGATATGCTTATAGCTGATGGAATAGATCCCAATGAACTATTACAAAATTTAAGTACTACTACTAAATTATTTCATAAAAATAAACGTGCAACTCGCCCAGCAAAATATCAGTATACCAATAAATATGGTGAAATTAAAACCTGGACTGGACAAGGGCGTACACCCTCAATTATTAAGAAAGCTATCGATGAAAAACTGAAAAAGTTAGAAGATTTTCTACTATAATTAATAGTACTATTGTATTTTATATTTAATGTAAAACCAAAGGGCTTTTGATCATATTATTAAGCTCTTTGTTTTATATAAATACGAACACACAATATTCATAATTATTTTATAAAAATTAACATCCAGTAATTAGAGTAATAAGCTGTATTATATAATATTTATATACATATGTAAAATACTATTAGACATGTTCTCAAAACAATCATTACTTAACAGTTACCTCTTTACTGAGCTATTATAACATTTTAACTGAATATGAATATATACTCCTATTTTTCAGTATTATCGATAAATTTCATTATCTATCTACACTTACAATATCAGTCACAACTTTATCATCTGCATTATTGACAGATTGACATTGTATATAAAAACATAAATCTTAAATAAATCAAAAATCAACCACATTAAAATCAATTATAACACTGATATTAATAATAATTTTTAAATAATACAAATACCGATACGAATATAACTATTAAAATAAACTCTAATTATTTGTTCCTTCCATTATTTCGTTCTAAAGCATTTAAAAAATAACACATAAAATTAATTAAAGAAATTACATTTATTCAATTCTACAATTACTTTTCCCAATTACATTCCTAAAAGGATTGCGTGCATCACACAACTAATTCTATTCTTCATAATAATTTAAATAACTAAAAAATATAAAACTAAAACATAATTTTACAACATTCTCAATTTAATATCATGATTTATGCTATAAATAAACAAGCTTTGAATATATTAAAATTTGGTTTATAAATATGAATACTACTTAAAAAATCACATGCACAAACAACCGTGCTATTTTAACATATTTCAATAAAAATTGAAAATTTAAAAATTATTACAATCATTAAAATTAATAAGATTATTTAATAAATATCCAAAATATTTGCAAGAACAATTTTCACTAATATTTTCTATTTTATGCAAAAAAAAAGAATCTAATAAATCAAATGCAACCATTAACTAATATCATAATAAACATATTTAAATCTTTTTAAAAAACGTAAGATACTATCTATTTTATAGAATTAAAAATTTTAATTGTTTTAGAAACAATGACCAATCTTCGAAAAATCTTATTTTTATATAAATCTCTGTGATTATAAGACTTACTAATATAGCTATTGCATACACAAAAACCTTTTATATACTAAAAAATATTATTTTTAATATTAAAAACTATTTAAGTCCGATTAAATAAGATATTTATACAATTACTTATGACTATCTTTAATAATCTGAATAAAACTTATTAATAAACTAATCTCAAATCAACACCAATTTTAATTTAAATAATTGGCTATTATGAAAAAAATTCACCATATAAACTTGTAATAAAATTATAAATTAATAACACATAATTTATTACTACTAAAAATAAGCATTTTGTCTGTAGTTATCACCTTAATCAAGCAATTATCTGAATATAATAAATACATAAACTAAAAATTCAAAACATAACCACTTATTAAAGTAATGATAAAGCAATTGCATCACAATATGTAAATACTGTTCTAAACTAAATACACTTACTAAAATACAACAATCATTTTTTAATTAGCTCTCATTATTGCATTGTACAAAAATATTTATATATAATGTCCACGGTCTTTAAAATACAAACTGTTACTTTAAAAAAAAATATTATATACTGCAATCGATTCAAGATTAATCAGTATGATTAATAGTTATCTTTTATACACTCTATTATAAGCTCACAAAATTTATTTATTGATTATAATGAAATATCCACAATAATTAATAAATAAACGATAGATTGTATTTATAATACTTGTAAATAATTTACGGATCAATATTGTATGAAATTTGTTTCTTTTAATATCAACGGACTACGAGCGCGCATGCATCAGTTAACTGAAATTATCTTGCAGTTACAACCTGACGTAATCGGTCTACAAGAAACTAAAGTACATGATGATTATTTCCCCATAAAAGAAATTTTAAAATACGGTTATCACGTATACTATTATGGACAAAAAAAATATCATGGTGTTGCATTACTTCTTCGTCAGATTCCAGTAACCGTGACCAGAGGGCTTTCTAATGATGATCATTTATCTCAAAAACGAATAATCATGGCTGATATTACAACATCAATAGGCATATTAACTATTATCAATGGTTATTTCCCTCAAGGAGAAAATAAAAATCATACTGAAAAATTTATGTATAAAAGAAATTTTTACAAAAATTTTCAAAACTATATAGAACACACTTATCGCAATAATGCATTGTTACTAATTATGGGTGATATGAATATCAGTCCTACAGACTTGGATATTGGTATTGGCGAAAAGAATAGAAAAAATTGGATTTCATCAGGACGATGTTCTTTCTTACCAGAAGAAAGAACATGGATACACAATTTAATGAACTGGGGGTTAATAGATATTTATAGAAATATGCACCCTCATAAAAATGAACGTTATTCTTGGTTTAGTTATAAATCCAATGGATTTAATAGAAATAGTGGTTTACGTATCGATTTAATATTGGTAACTTGTTCTTTAGAAAATCGTTGTAAAAATAGTGATATAAGTTATAGCATTCGTAGTATGAGTAAACCTTCTGATCATGCCCCAGTATGGGCAGATTTCAATATTTAACTTATACTTATATAATAAGAGATGAAAGTTATATTTAATCTTTGTTACTTATTATAAAAATAATACGCTATTAATTTCTACAAATTATGAGTATATGTATAAAACACCTAATATAATTTAAGAATAGTTAATAAATTATTCATTGGATCATCATATAATGTATTTAATGATTAAAGAGTTCATGCAGAATAAATGGCAAACCATTCGTAAAATACTTAAATATAGTGTACGTACACTATATTTAATACGAACGATAATAATAAATATATTTTTTATAGTCCTAATGATTATCGTGATAGGAACATATTTAAACTTAAGAAATAATTCTACTAAATCTCCATCAAAGAACACTGCTCTTATTTTAGACATTTCTGGTACCGTTGTAGATAAACCTATCACATCAGATAACAAATTTCACAAATTCAGTAAATATTTACTAAATACAAATCAATCCAACATCAAAGAAAACTCACTATTTGATATTATTAATATATTACGTCAAGCCAAAAATGATCCCAACATAACCGGATTAATATTATCATTAAAAAATTTTTCTGGAAGTAATCAAACATCATTAGAATATATTGGAAAGGCTTTACATGAATTTAAAAACTCTGGTAAATTGATTTATTCTATTTCTGATTATTACAACCAATCACAATATTTTCTAGCCAGCTACGCAAACAAAATTTATCTTACACCTCATGGTTTTGTAGATTTACGAGGTATCTCTACCAACAGATTATATTATAAATCACTATTGGATAATTTAAAAATTAATACTCATGTTTTTAGAGTAGGTGCATATAAATCTGCTGTTGAACCATTTATTCAAGACCAAATGTCTGATCATGTGCGACATGAAGAGAAAAAAATAATCAATCATTTGTGGAATCAATATTTAAAAACAATATCCATTAATCGTAAAATAACAACTCAAGAAATTTTTCCAGAAACTGATAAAATGTTAAACGAATTACATCAAATAAAAGGTGATACTGCAGCTTATGCGCTTAAAAAAAAATGGATAGATGAAATTGCTTCTCACAGTGTTATAGAAGATACAATGCAAAAAATATTTGGATCTAATAAACAAAGCGCTTCATTCAATGCAATTAGCATGTATGATTATAATCTTACAGTGCCGATAAAACAAAACAACGAAATAGCAATAATTTGTGTTAATGGACCAATTGTAGATGGACCTGATATACCAGGTTCAATTGGCGGTGACACTATAGCTCATAAAATTAAAAGTGCCCGATTTAATTCTAAAGTAAAAGCAGTAATACTTCGTGTTAATAGTCCTGGAGGCAGCGTGAATGCTTCTGAATTAATTAGATCAGAATTAATAGCTGTAAGAAATTCTGGTAAACCGGTAGTTGTTTCTATGGGAGGGGTAGCAGCATCTGGTGGGTATTGGATATCAACTCCAGCTAATGCGATTATTGCAAGCAATAGTACTATTACGGGTTCTATAGGAATATTTGGTATTATTAATACATTTGAAAAGTCTCTCGATACTATCGGTATTCATAATGATGGAGTAGGTACATCTCCTATTTCAAATATTTCGATAACTACATCACTACCTAATGAATATATAGATATGATGCAACTTTATGTAAATAATAGCTATCATTATTTTATTAACACAGTAGCTGAGTCTCGCTATCAAACCATAGAAGATATTCATAAAATTGCTCAAGGACATGTATGGCTTGGTTATGATGCGATAAAAAATGGACTAATTGATAACATAGGAGATTTAGATGACGCAATAAATAAAGCTGTTAAATTAGCTCATCTAACAGAATATCAACTCAATTGGTATGAAGATAAAACAAATTGGATAGATTTTTTATTACAACACACTAATAAGGTTATTCATACTATAAGTATGAATTTTTTAAATCATCTTTTATTAACTAATTTTCACGAAAAATTAAAAATTAATAACCTTAATGTCTTAAACTTTATATGGAATGACCCCAAAAATTGTTATGCTCTTTATTTAGATCATTTAACTCAATTATAATAACATAATCAAAACTTTATTTAGGAATTTATAAAAGTATTAAATTATATTTGTATATATAAAATATCAAATAATAAATATATTCAATATTAATTTCAATGAAACAAAAGATAAAAATATATAATATTTATTTTCCTATATATTACTATCGCATAGTAAATCATATTATAACTAATTAAACACATATATTCTATTTAGTGTTATGATAACGTGTAATTAATTAATACTTACATACAAACATACTTTATATTTTAAATTATTAATTTATATATCTCATACATGTATATATTATAATCGAACTTTATTAATAACGCATAACTACAATTACTTTACACAGGAGTATATAATATATGGCTATTAAAATAGGTATAAATGGATTTGGAAGAATTGGTCGTGTTATCTTCAGAGCTGCTCAAGAACGAAAAGATGCGGATGTCGTTGCTATTAACGATTTATTAGATATTGAACATATTGCATATATGTTGAAGTATGATTCAACTCATGGAAGATTTAAAGGTACAATCAGTGTACATGATGATCACTTAATTATTAACAATAAAGTCGTACACTATACTTCACAAAAAGACCCAAAAAATTTATATTGGAAAGATTTTGATGTCGACATTGTTACTGAATCTACAGGTATTTTCTTAACACAAGAAAAGGCTCACGGGCACATATCTTCTGGAGCTCGTAAAGTAGTCTTAACAGCCCCGGCAAAAGACAACACTCCAATGTTTGTTATGGGAGTAAATAACCACCTCTATAACGGAGAAAAAATAGTATCTAATGCATCTTGTACTACTAATTGTTTAGCTCCATTAGCCAAAGTTATTCATGATAACTTTGGAATTATTGAAGGCATAATGACTACTGTTCATGCTGCTACTGCTACTCAAAAAACTGTTGATTCTCCAATATATAATGATTGGAGAAATGGACGTGGTGCTTATCAAAATATCATCCCATCTTCTACTGGAGCAGCACAAGCATTAGGAAAAGTTATTAAAGAGTTAGATGGTAAATTAACGGGAATGTCATTCCGAGTCCCCATTCCAAACGTTTCTGTTGTCGACTTTACTGTCCGATTGAAAAACCCAGCCTCTTACAAAAATATTTGTGATGTTATTAAGCATGCTGCTTGTGGATATTTAAAAGGAATTATGGGATATACCGATGAAAAAGTAGTATCCAGCGATTTTAATGGAGAAAAATTAATTTCTATATTCGACGCACAATCTAGTATTTCATTAAATCAGAACTTTGCTAAATTAATATCTTGGTATGATAATGAAACAGGTTATTCTGATAAAGTCATTGACTTAAGCATATATATTACAAATTATAAATAATGATACTGATCATATAAGTATGTGACATATTAAATAAATACTTAAAATCATGTATAATGTACCCTGTACAACTTAAATAGGGAGGTTGTTTAAATAAATTAATAAAAAACAACATCCCTATCAATATATACATCAAGCTTCAAAATTTTTATTAATTTCACCTTATTTGTAATATAACTTAATATTTTTATATTCCTACAAAATAAAAATTATCAACTTTAAAACTTAAATATCTCTATATAGACAATTTCAAATTTAATTCCAAAATTAAATTTTGGCACTTGTATCATCATGTATGATTTGATAATCTTAAAAAGTTTTAATATATTTGCAATTTGCATACATATAAATAAGCATAACAACAGTTAATACATAATAATAATAATAATAATTATATAATAAATATTTTTTATTCTATTTTAAACAATTACACATTGAACCTGAAATATTTTAATTTTAGGTAATTATTTATGTTGTATTTTCTAAATATTTGTTCCAAAAGTAGAAAATGCTGGGGTTTTCTAATTTTTACTATCATTACTCTAGAATTAGTAGCCCTATATTTACAACACATTGTTTTAATAAAACCTTGTGTACTATGTATCTATCAAAGATGTGCCCTATGTGGCATAGGAATTGCAGGATTAATTGCAATAACCGTCCCTTCATTTGCTCCTTTAAGATTATTTGCTATATCAATTTGGACATACAGCGCTTATACAGGATTATTATTCGCTAAAAAATACATTGATATTCAATTACATCCTTCTCCATTTTTTACATGTGATTTATTTGTCAAATTTCCCGATTGGTTACCTATAAATAAATGGTGGCCCTCTATATTTGATGCCAATGGTAATTGCGCTGAATTTAAATGGTATTTTTTATCGCTAGAAATTTCTCAGTGGATGCTCATAATTTTTTCTAGCTATCTGCTGATAGCATTGTTCATAGGCATATCACAAATTAATGATCTTCTAAAACATAATACTAAATAACAATTTAAATAAAAATAAAACCAAGTAACTATACCTTAATAAATTAAAATTATTACTAAAATATATATATTAATTGTAAATCATTTTTGTTAATATGAATTCTATTTCAATTGATGTATGCTATAATCAATACACAAAACGCTGATTGTTTTAAAATATATTTATATTACATAATAATGTTCGTAACAAAAATTGTCTCTTATATTTACAGACAACTAACCAAACCCTAAAAAGTAGTACTAATTCTGCAATATTTTTATTATTTTTTAAAATTAAAACACCATTATACCAAATAACAGCGTAATCATCTCTACATCATCCTAACAAATAAGTTATTTATTATAAGCGTTCATAAAAACATAAATCATTAATATAATAAAGTTATAGTGCTATTTTTTATTGTAACGTTGTAAAAATTATAATATAGTATTTTAATTAAAAATATGTAAACTGTTAATTTTATTTAAAATAAATAAAATTAACAATAAATAAACGTATACTTATATAAATAATATTTATTACATATAAGTACATACATATACATATATATATTTAAATTGTGAAAAATTAGAGTGTCTATTAGCATAAAAGGAAGCAATTTTCCATTATTAGTGGTGCATGTTTATAGTACATGCTTGGAAACAATTCGTAGATCATTGCTAGAAAAAATTAAAAAATCTCCTATTTTTCTATTAAAAAATACTCCAGTTGTTATAAATGTTGGTAATCTTAATTCCCGTAGTAATTGGGATGCGCTATATCAAACAATATCAGATTCTGGATTATCTGTAGTTGGAGCATGTTGTTGTCACGATAATAAATTAAAAGAAATAATCATTCGTAGCGGGTTACCTGTTTTATCACAAAACATAACCATATTACATAAAGATTTTCCAGAATATCTTCAAAAAAATACTTTAACAACATCCAGAACACAACTAATTAAAACACCAATACGTTCTGGACAAAAAATATATGCTCATAATAGAGATTTAATTGTTATTGCAAATGTTAGTGCTGGCGCCGAAATAATTGCTGATGGGAATATCCACATTTATGGCACAATGCGAGGACGTATATTAGCTGGTGCATCTGGTAATAAAGAATCTCAAATTTTTTGTACTAATTTATCTTCTGAACTAGTATCTATTGGAGGGCGTTATTGGCTAAGCGATCAAATTCCAAAAGAATTTTCAGGTAAAGCAGTAAGACTTAGTTTAAAAAATGACGCTCTTATCATTCAAGATTTATAATGTATACTGAAAATAAGGAATTTGTTGATGGCACGTATAATTGTTATTACTTCAGGAAAAGGAGGAGTTGGTAAAACAACATCAAGCGCAGCTATTGCCACTGGATTGGCACATAAAGGAAAAAAAACAGTTGTTATTGATTTCGATATTGGTTTACGTAATCTTGATTTAGTTATGGGCTGTGAACGCAGAGTGGTATATGATTTTATTAATGTCATTCAAAATGAAGCCACATTACATCAAGCATTAATTAAAGACAAGCGCAGTGACTATCTATATATTCTACCTGCTTCACAAACCCGCGATAAGAATGCCTTAACTCTTATCGGAGTAGAAAAAATATTAAATGATCTTAATAAAATGAATTTTGAATTTATAATATGTGATTCTCCTGCAGGTATTGATAGCGGAGCATTAGCAGCTCTACATTTTGCTGACGAAGCTATCGTCATCACCAATCCAGAAGTTTCTTCAGTACATGACTCAGATCGTGTTTTAGGTATTTTGTCTTCTAAATCTAAACATTCTATAAATAATATAGAAACTATCAAAGAATACTTATTACTGACTCGATATAATCCTATTCGCGTAAAACATGGAGATATGCTTAGTTTAGAAGACGTAATAGAAATATTAAGAATCCCTTTATTGGGTGTTATACCAGAAGATAAATCAGTACTAAAAGCATCTAATCAAGGTGAACCAATTATTTTAGATATCAAATCCCATGCAGGTCAAGCCTACTCAGATACAGTGGATCGTTTATTGGGGAAACAGTGTCCTTTTCGATTTACTGAAAGCAAAAAATTTAACTTTTTAAAACGATTTTTTAAGAGATAATACTTATGGTATTAGTCAATTTCCTTTTTTTAAGAAAAAGAACCCCAGCTAAAATTGCCAAAAGAAGACTACAAGACGTTATTTCTGAACATAAGATCAAAAATATAAATAACCATTCTCCACATTATTTATATCAACTAAAAAAAGATTTAACCCGAATAATACATAAATATATACCTGATCCATATATACTTTCAGTACAACTAGAAAAAGAAGACAACAACACATTTATTTTAAAATGTAAAGTAATTTACTCTAATGAAAAAACGTAATACGTCAAGCTATACGTATCATTTAAATTAAATATTCCAATAAAAATAACACTTGAAAAACACTTTATTAATTTATGTATTAAACTAATATTATAAAAATATATTCATCCCTCATCATTTATTTACTAATTTTCTAATAAACCACTCTATTTCAATCAAAATTGCAATGAAATTAAATATATGGATAACATTTACATTATCTTTTTATTTATACGGTCAATTCTACAATAGATTATATTATAACATCTCACAACCCATAATAAACCATATATGCAATATTTTCACACACAAACTATTAACAAAAACTCATCCATATACCTTACTAGTATTGTATACGATATTAAGTATTAAATACCACATTTGATACTAAACCAATATTGTTTATGTAGAAACTATTTTATTACGTAAATAAACAGGTTGTACCTGACTTGGAGTCAAAAACATTTTATTTCTCCAACTATGCATTCCTAATGGTAACATATCCCGTGCTTCAGGTGACATGACAATCTTCCTTAAAAAAATAGTATCACTTACTTTGATATGTTCTAACACTGAATAGTTATTCCAACCTGTACCTGCAAGTACCCAACTACCTTGCAACATTGTATTATAAGATGTTAACTCTGCCGCAATTATCTCTGCTGTCATAATAGACTCATTACTATAACATATCCAACAATCATTATCACTCATCCGATAACGAGCGCAATACAATTCGCCCATACGTGCATCAATAGTAGATATAATTTGTTTAATAGAAAAAATACGCCAAGCTCCTTGAGCTAGTACTACCAAAGAAGATACTTCCACTAATGGCAAATCAGCTCCCAATGCTAACCCTTGTGCAACACATATGCCAATTCGTACCCCCACAAAGCTACCCGGACCTCTATTAAATATAATGCAATCAAGAGATTGCAAGGTAACACCTACTTCTGATAATAATTTATTAATCATAGGTAATATCTTTTCTGAATGACGTCTTAATGCTACAATTTTGTGATCATATATGTGATGATCGATCATCAAAGCAACAGAACATAATTCAGTAGTAGTATCAAAAGCCAAAATTCGAGTAGACATATCACATAAATACAATAAAATTATATATTGAAAGTATCATAAAAAAATTATATTATACGTGCTATGTTTATCATATAAACTATAAAATACCAATTAAATTCAAGAAAAAATTACCAACACTAAAAAATTAAGTTGTGATAGCACTCATTTTTTTTATAAAAAATGAGTGCTATCACAACTTAATTTTTCAAAATAATAATATATATCGTAATAAAGATTTATCGTTTTACGTTTGCTTCAAAATAAAACACAATATGAAAATAAATATACCTAACACAATATAAAATAATAAATTATTATACATTCTTTAATAATTTTAAAATGATAAAATATCATACAATTAATATTAATACCTTATCTTTATTAATATAACTAACATAATTAACACATATTTTCAAAACATAAAGGAATGTCTATTTTTAATGGGAATACATCTTATAGAATTACCTTATCGCCCCGATGCTATATTAAATCTTTTTGAACCTTTATCCAATACAGCATGGTCTATGCTGCTGTATTCTGGGCATAATAATCAACACCCAGATAGTCGTTTCGATATATTAGTTACTGATCCAGTATTAACATTAGTTACTAAAAATAATATCACTACAATTTCTCATAACAAAAATCATAAGATTAGTAATACAGATCCTTTTATATTATTAAAAGAATATACTCATATTATTAATATGGAATCATGTAATAGTCATAAACTTAAATTACCATTTCAAGGTGGATTTTTAGGTATATTTGGATATGACCTCGCAAGATGTATCGAATCATTACCAACATTAGCAAAGCAAGATCTCCTGTTTCCAGATATGGCAATAGGTTTATATCGTTGGGCAATCATTTCTGATCATAAACTTTATAAAAATTACCTTGTTACTCATGATGAGCCTAACCAAATTTTACCCTGGATATATCAACAATATACATACAGAAATCACATTGATCGTACATCATTTCGTATTACAAAACCATGGAGAAGTAATATTAACCAATCTGAATATTCAGAAAAATTTAATATTATAAAAAAACATATAACTATAGGTAATTGTTATCAAGTATGTCTTTCTCAACGTTTTTATACCCCATATATAGGCAATACTTGGATAGCGTTCCGTTATTTATTAAATTATAATCATGCACCTTTTTCAGGATTTATTAGGCTGCCAAATAAATTAAGTATACTTAGTTTATCCCCAGAACGTTTTCTACAATTACATGATACGAAAATTAAAACTCAACCCATTAAAGGAACACTACCCAGACTAAAAAATAAACAAGATGATTATCACCAAATTATTAAATTATCTAAATCAATAAAAAATAGATCAGAAAATTTAATGATCGTTGATTTATTAAGAAATGATATTGGAAAAGTAGCTATTCCAGGCAGTATTCATGTACCTAAATTATTTGATATCCAATCATTTACAGGAGTACATCATATGATCAGCACAATTACAGGAAAGCTTGCTAATAATTTTTCTGCTTGTGATTTATTACGAGCATGCTTTCCTGGAGGATCTATAACTGGGGCTCCAAAGATTCAAGCAATGAAGTTAATCGAACAACTTGAACCACATCGTCGAAGTATTTGGTCTGGAAGCATCGGATACTTAAGTTGTTGTGGGAACATGGATACCAATATTGCTATTAGAACACTATTAGCTGATAAAAAAAATCTCTTTTGTTCAGTAGGAAGCGGCATTGTATTCGATAGTGACGAAAATATAGAATATCAAGAAATGAAAGACAAAATACATACTCTATTACTACCGTTATTGAAAAAATTTTATTTAATATAATTACTATAATTTGCTAACAATAATATTTTTAAATATATCTATACAAAAATCTATTGTTGATGTGTTTCATTAAACAAAGTAAAGTGTTCTATCTCCACTAGTTCAATACGATACTCTATCATTTTTCGAATTATAAAACGCCATCTATTAATTGTTAGTACATCACCTTCTTTTGGTATACGATCACAACGAGATAATAATAATCCAGCTAAAGAAGCAACATGATCACATTCATGCACTAAATCATGAGCTTGTAATGCTTGTTGCAATGCATGCAAATCCATACTACCTTTTGCTAACCAACCTGTACCATTATTAATTGTTTCTATTTCTGGTGTTTCATCTTCATCAGGAAATTCACCAGCTATAGCTTCTAGCACATCCAAAGGGGTTATTAGTCCTTGAATAATCCCAAACTCATTAGATACAATAACCATACTACCTCTCGCGCGACGTAATTCTTTCAACAAATTTAAGACATCTAAAGTTTCTGGAACCACAATAGGCAAATTTTCTGCAGCATGTGTTTCCACTTGCTCTCCATGAGCTATCGCTGCCATCAAATCTTTAGCACGAACAATTCCTATTAATTGATCTAATTCACCGTTACATACAGGAAACATATTATGAGGAGTATTCATTAAAATAGAATATAATTCCTGTACTGGTTTTTTAGAATCTAACCATGAAATTTCATTTCTAGGAGTCATTATACTTCTTAAAGTACGTGAAGCTAACGATAACACTCCAGTAATCATATGTCGCTCCTCTTCAGCAAAATGCGTTGTTGATGAAGAAATAGAATAATTTTTTTCTGTAGTAGAACTCCATTGCACCGTATTACCCATTAACCTCATAATTACTTCTGCAGTACGTTCACGCATTGATTTAGTTGATTGACCTTTCATAGAATTACAGTGAGCTATTTGATTAAATAATTCAATTAATACTGAAAATCCAATAGCAACATATAGATAACCTTTTGGTATATAAAATCCAATTCCTTCTGCAATTAAGCTTAAACCGATAATTAACAAAAAACTCAAACATAAAACTACTACAGTCTGATGATTATTAATAAAATTAGTTAACAAACGAGATAATAACAACATCAACGTTACCGCTATTATAACTGCCATTATCATGATGATTAAATTTTCTACTGTACCAACAGCCGTTATTACTGCATCAAGAGAAAAAATAGCATCAAAAACTACAATCTGTATTACTACTATCCAAAAACTAGCGTATCCACGAGTAGTATTATTATGTATTTTATGTTCTAATTGTTGATGTAATTCAGTAGTTGCCTTAAATAAAAGAAAAATACCACCAAATAATAAAATTAAATCTCTAATAGAAAATGAAAAATCAGCGATTTTACATAATGGTTTTGTGAGAGTTGCAAACCACGAAATTAAAGATAATAATGCTATACGCATTATTAATGCCAATGTTAAACCAATAATACATGCACGTTCACGTTGTTTTTTTGGCAGCTTATCTGCTAAGATAGTAATAAAAACTAAATTATCAATACCGAGTACAACTTCTAAAATCACTAGAGTTAATAATCCTACCCACATTGAAATGTCCGTTAAAAATTCCATGATAATCTCCTCCATTGAATGTTAGATAACACATCATTTAATGGCATGTTTATATAAACATATTAAAATATCTGATTACATAATGAAGTTTTAAACAACAAATTAAACATGATCAAATAAAAGTTTGCGTAGGAAAGGGTATTGATAAAAGTTAATATATATCGCCATAAGGTTATGTGAATTTTACTTAAATAAAGAAATGCTACTATTATGATATGATGTAAAATATCTCTTACATACCGCTGTAAAGCATGCATTTTAACATTAAAGATAATCTATCATTATGACAGAAAAGACAGTATAATGTAATCAGTTGTCTTTTGAAGTATCTCAATACTTACTTTCGTATGTATTGATTAAAATAAAATCAGAAAACTAAAATAGTATAAGCATATGGTTTTGTATTTTAAAATACTAAAGAAACATTAACCTACATATTGTACATAACATAAAATAAATCGTAAACAACATGAAAAACAACTAAAAATATATACCGTATTATTTTAAAAAATTAAAATAATACAAAATAAAAAATAAAATATCGATAATGTATCAAAGAGGACAAAGTAGTGACTATAGCTATAGTATTAGGAGCTCATGGTTCTGTATCTGAACAATTACTTAAAACCACTGAAATGATTGTGGGAAAACAAAAAAATGTTGCATGGATTGAATTACTTCCTGAAGAAAATACTGAAATACTAATTAAAAAATATAATACATGTCTATCAAATCTTAATACTAATGCAGGTGTATTATTCTTAGTAGATACCTGGGGAGGAAGTCCTTTCAATGCTGCTCATAGCATCATATTAAACAAAGAAAAATATGATATTGTCACGGGTATAAATATCCCTATGTTAATTGAAGTATTCATGGCGCGTGACGATACCCATACTTGTCAAGAATTAGTACAAATTGCATTGAAGTCTGGTAACGAAAGTATAAAATCTGTAAAATATTGCTCTGATCCTAATCAATTAGAGAGTGACCAGAACACCAATAAAAATAAAATTTTGCATTCATTATTAAATAAAAACAATAAAAACCATATGGTTATCTGTTTAGCACGTATTGATGACAGGCTAATTCATGGACAAGTAGTTACTCGTTGGGTTAAAGAATATAACATTACACGTATTATAGTAGTAAACGATGAAGTATCTAAAGATATGATCCGAAAAACTTTATTGACTCAAGTAACACCTCCTGGAGTAACTGCTCATGTCTTAGATATTGATAAAACTATACGCGTATATAATAATCCTAAATATGCTGGAGATAAAGTCATCATGTTATTCACTAATCCTACAGATATTGTACGCCTTATTGAAGGCGGTATCCCTATTAATTCAGTAAATGTTGGAGGAATGGCTTTTTATAAAGACAAAAAACAAATAAATAATGCTATATCAGTAAATAACATAGATATTGAGGCTTTTAAAAAACTTGATCAATATGGTATTGAATTAGAAGCACGTAAAGTACCATCAGATCCATCATTAAAAATAATGAAATTAATAAAAAAAATAAATCATTCCTAATTAATTTACATATGTATATTTATTTAATAAATTCATATGAGAACTATATTAATAAAATGTTTTATTTTCATATTTTTAGGAAAATGAAATGGAAATTAATGCACTTCAAATTTTTTTATTGTTTATTATATCTTCTATTATTGGAATGGGTTCAATACTTGACGAATTTCAATGTCATAGACCACTAATAGCATGTACTCTAATTGGTTTAATCTTAGGAGACATAAAAACTGGGATTATTATTGGAGGAACATTGGAAATGATAGCGCTTGGATGGATGAACATAGGAGCCGCTGTCGCGCCTGATACTGCTTTAGCTTCAATTATTTCTACCATCTTAGTAATTATGGGACAACAACCTATCGGAGCAGGAATTGCTTTAGCAATTCCATTAGCTGCTGCCGGACAAGTATTAACTATTATTGTACGTACTATTACTGTAGCATTTCAACATGCTGCTGACACAGCAGCAGAACGCTGTAATATAACAATTTTAAGCTGGATTCATATTACTGCTCTTATGTTACAGGCTATGCGTGTTGCAATTCCAGCTACTATTGTTGGAATTTCCGTTGGAACTGAAACTATACATCGCATGCTTCACGCAATACCAGAAGTAATAACTAATGGTTTAAACATTGCTGGAGGTATTATAGTTGTAGTTGGTTATGCGATGGTTATTAATATGATGCGCACTGGATATCTAATGCCATTTTTTTTTCTGGGATTCGTTATTACAGCATTCACCGAATTTAATTTAGTCGCATTAGGTATTATTGGTATAATTATGGCTATCCTATACATTCAATTATCTCCACGATATAATCAAATTACACAAAAAAATAATCATGATTTGACTGTTAAAGCTCAAAACAAACTTGATGACGAATTAGACTAGATTAATAGGTAATTATAATGATTAATAACCCTCAAACAATCCATACCAAAACAAAAATAATAAAATTAAGAAAAAGTGATATACGGGCGGCTTTTATTCGTTCTAACCTTTTTCAAGGATCTTGGAATTTTGAACGTATGCAAGCGCTAGGATTTTGTTTTACTATGATTCCAATAATTAAACGTTTATATCCTAAACACAGCGAAAATCAAAAAGAAGCAATTAAACGACATTTAGAATTCTTTAATACACATCCCTATGTTGCCGCACCTATATTAGGAGTGACCATGGCCATGGAAGAACAAAAAGCTAATGGTGCTACTACTATAGATAATGCTTCCATCAATGGTTTAAAAATAGGATTAATGGGTCCTCTTGCTGGAGTAGGTGATCCAATATTTTGGGGGACTGCTAGACCAGTATTTGCTGCCTTAGGAGCAGGAATCGCTATGAGTGGAAATCTATTAGGTCCATGTTTATTTTTTATTCTATTTAACATAACTAGATTAGCTACTCGTTATTATGGCATTATATACGGTTATAAGAAGGGAGTAAGCATTGTTAATGATATGAAAGGAGGAGTGTTAAAAAAATTAACAGAAGGTTCTTCAATTTTAGGTTTATTTGTTATGGGAGCATTAGTTAACAAATGGACTCATGTAAACGTTCCATGTGTACTTTCTAAACTTACTGATAATAATGGAAACATAGTAGTTACAACTGTACAAAATATTCTAGATCAACTCATGCCTGGATTTATTCCTTTATTATTAACATTTGCTTGTATGTGGTTGCTAAATAACAAAATAAATGCACTATGGATTATTATAGGATTTTTCGGAATCGGAATTTTTGGATACTGGATAGGATTATTAGGTCTTTAACCAAATAGCAGTAGATAGTAAATAAAAAGGCTACAAAAAATAAGAGAACCTTGAAGTTTACAACAACACATAACAACAGAAAGGTTCTCTTATTTTTTGTAGCAACAAACACAGACACAGCAGTAACCATTATACACTTTTTAGATCTCTTCCAAAACTACCAAATTAACACATTAATACTACATATATAGTTTTTACACATATTTTTTTAAACTTTAAAATTAAATACTACTATCTATGTATTTCATATCAACAGTAAATTTGTATACCATGATACTCGCTGTTTATTTTTTACAATTCCTCTTCTTTACCACCACCTTATACTTTTAATATCCTTAATTATATTATAAAGTACATATACACATACATTATAAAGTCGTCACGTTAACAGCAGATGGGCCTTTATGTCCATCTTGAATTTCAAATTCTACGTTTTGTCCTTCAGATAAAGTCTTAAATCCATTTCCTTGAATAGCAGAAAAATGTACAAAAACATCTTTACTACCATCTGACGGTGTAATAAAACCAAAACCTTTAGACTCATTAAACCACTTTACTTGACCTTTAATTTTTGCCATCTTACATATTTCCTTTAGAGTGTTTACATTTGCCGTAACAGCGATTAAAAGACAAACCAGAGTTATTATTCTCGTGAAACATTCAAATAAGAGGAAATTATATTATTCATACATAACAACACTTCTTTACTGAATTTATCAAAATACTACTTACATACGGAAACATACCTCGGTTTACCTGATACCTTATCATATAATTATATGACTATATGATATTAATCAATAATATACATACATTCCTTCATTCTTTCAGATCATTTTTATATAAAGAATAAAAACATTTACAAAAAAGTTTAACTTATACCAAACTCTGTTTGCATAGTAACATTTATTTTTTATTTTGCAAATCATATGATGGTATCATTTATAAAAACCTATAAATCAACTATTTAATAAAATAAATAAAGCACATAATTTGTTTAGAAAAAATAAGACGATTTATTCAAATAAGTACCATGTTGCAACGCTTCTATCCGTTTATCTAAAGAAGGATGAGATGCAAATAAATCACTTATCACACTATTTTTTTTTACACTATTAATATACAAAGTAGTGATGCTATTAGATACTTTAGACTCATGACTACGTTTTAATTCTTGTAAAGCAGAAATCATATTTCTACATCCCACTAATTTAGCAGATCCAGCATCTGCATAAAATTCACGATGACGAGAAAACCAAAATACAATCACGCTTGCAAACATACCAAATAAAATCTCTAAAAGAGCAGATACTATAACATACGTCAAAGAACTATTTACATCTTCATGATAATCATTAGTATCAAGTTGTTCATTATCTTGATCCTGCATAAATGAAGTCCAATAAGAAATTAATTTAGCAAGACTACGTGATATAAAAATAACAAAAGTATTAACCACACCTTGAATGAGAGTCATAGTAATCATATCACCAGAAGCAATATGATTCATTTCATGAGCAATAACAGCTTCAATCGATTCCTGCTTCATATTTTTTAAAAGACCAGTACTAACTGCTATTAATGCTGCATTTCTTCTTGCACCTGTAGCAAAAGCATTCATATCCATAGAATCATAAACAGCTAATTGTGGCGCAACAATATCCAACTTATTGGCTTGTTTATGTATTATCTTTAACAACCAATTTTCCATGTCGTTAGATGCTTTGTTAATGATTACACCATTAACTGCAGATAAAGCTACAAATTTTGACAAAAATAAAGAAATAATAGCACCCCCAAAACCAAATATCCCAGCCATTCTGACTAACCCAAATGTAGTAGAAGACCAAAATCCCAATAAACTCAATATACTGCCAAATAATATCATTACCGATAAATTGGTAATCACAAATAATATAATACGTACCATAAAAAATAATTTTCCTATTTAATAAAGAACTCAAAATATAAAAACAATGCTTTACTATACATAATCACTCAATTTTAAGTAATCCTATCCTGTACATAGAATACACACTTGTATTTCAATATTTGAAACAATCTAAAATACCCAATTACATATCAATATCTTTATATTAAATTAAAATTTAAAAACTTTATCAATTAACAAAATTCAAAAATTAATAAAACTGTAATATATTCAAAATTAATTATGTATACAATTTATATTCATTCCAAAAACGACCATCTTTAGCTATCATGGTCATTGAATCTACAGGCCCCCAAGTACCAGCTTGATAAAGCTTTGGTACATTATCTTCTAATTCCCAAGATTGTATGACAGAATCAACCCATTTCCAAGCTCCTTCTATTTCATCATGACGAACAAATAATGCTTGAATCCCGCGCATTGTTTCTAATAATAAGCGCTCATACGCATCAACTATATGTTCTGGACAAAAAGTTTTGTAAAAACTCAAATTTAATTTAGTAGCTTGTAAGCGATGCTTATGGCCTAATCCGGGTATTTTATTCAAAATTTGAACATCTATACCTTCGTCTGGTTGTAATCGAATGGTCAACTTATTATTAGGCAAATCTTGATATGAATCAGGAAATAAATTAATCACTGGTTTTTTAAAAAAAATTACAATCTCAGAACATTTAATTGGTAATCTCTTTCCAGTACGCAAATAAAATGGAACACCAGCCCAACGCCAGTCGTCTATATTAACACAAAGAGATACAAATGTCTCAGTGTTACTGCTCTTATTAGCTCCCTTTTCTTCTAAATAGCCTGGAACTGGTTTCCCATGAATAAAACCAGACGTATATTGTCCACGAACTGTAACATTATGTACGTTATTACAATCAATCTTCCGCAATGATCGAAGCACTTTAACTTTTTCATCTCGAATACAATCAGCACTTAAATTAGATGGAGGTGACATAGCTATAATGGTCAAAATCTGCAATAAATGACTTTGTATCATATCACGCATTTGACCTATCGAATCAAAATAACCCCAACGACCTTCAATACCTACTTCTTCCGCTACAGTAATTTGCACATGATCAATAGTATTATTATCCCAATTTGCAGAAAATAAATAATTTGCGAAACGTAATGCCAACAAATTTAAAACTGTTTCTTTTCCTAAATAATGATCAATTCGATAAATTTGTTTCTCCTCAAAATATTTTGATATCTGAGCATTAATAATACGAGCAGAATCCAAATTAGTACCCAATGGTTTTTCTATAACTATACGATTTGATTTTTTATTTAATCCAATAGTACTTAATCCTTTACATATAACGCCAAAAGTATCAGGAGGCGTAGCCAAATAATTTACTGTTACTATATCTACATTCTGTAATTTATCCAACAAATGAATAAATCGTTCAGTTCGATATACATCTAAATTACAAAAATCAAGTCGTGCTCTAAAAATACACCATAAAGATTCATCAATAGGATCTTGCATAAATTTTTTTAAAGCAGCATATACAACTTCAATATACATAACAAGGCTCCATTCTGCACGACCTACTCCTATAATACGTGTATCAGGATGAATAGCGCCTATTTTTTCTAACTGATATAATGATGGAAACAACTTTCTACGCGTTAAATCACCTTTAGTTCCAAAAATAATTAAATTACATGCTTGAGTAATAGATGTTGCTTGCATATTGGTTCTCTGATATGTTAGTTTATAGTTATTATATTTAATTACAATGTAAATATAAGTGACTTAAAATAAAAGCAGATATGTTGATTAAATATCAAATCAAAGCCCATAAAAATTAAATCTCACACATGGAGTCTGTCTAATACCAGTTAACTTTATATTTGCACAGCATCAACATAATTTTAAAATATGCAATTAAACTACTTATTCTAAAACCTAATATATTTAAATATTGTCATAAATAAGTATAATATCTATCCATCATAACCAAACCACCGTATCACAAGTTTATTTATAATTAAAGAATTTATTTATCTTAAAGATAATGGTATTCAGTTGCAACCAAAACATCTATATGTCTATTCAACATGATTAATTATGCATTCTGCAATATCAAATTTAGTTATGCCCTTGCACTATTAATATTTACAAAATTATTAATAGATTATTTCATAGATATTTAAAATAGATTATATACTATGTATAAAACTACCATATAACATATTAAGATTTAATGTAAAATAGTAAAAATTATCATATGTTGATAACATGATGATTATTCATCATTCTTTAATATTTGTTGTTTATATTTCAGTCCATAAGGAATTATCATGCCTTGCCAATTAAGAAGAACTAAAATTATCGCTACTCTAGGACCTGCTACAGATAAGGATAACAACCTTGAGAAAATAATTGTTTCAGGAGCAAATATAGTACGACTAAATTTCTCCCATGGAGAAACAAAAGAACACTTTATCCGCGCAAAAAAAGTACGCGAGATTGCCTCAAAACTAAGCAAATACGTCGCTATTCTTGGAGATTTACAAGGCCCTAAAATCCGTATTTCAACTTTTCAAGGTAACAAAATATATTTAAAATCTGGGGATAATTTTTTAATTGATGCTATGCTGACGAACAATATAAATGATCATAAATGCGTAGGTGTTGATTATGAAGAACTAGCACAAGACGTACGCTCAGGAGATTTACTTCTATTAGATGATGGGAAAATTCAGCTAAAAGTAATAACCATCCATAATACTAAAATTTATACTAAAGTAATTATTGGAGGTATTTTAACTAATCATAAAGGACTAAACAAATTAGGAGGTGGACTTGCAGCAAAAGTATTAACAAATAAAGACAAAATCGATATTATGACTGCAGCTAAAATTGGAGTGGACTATCTAGCAATATCATTTCCACGTAGCAGCATAGATTTAAATTTTGCTCGAAAATTAGTTGTAGATGCTGGTAGTCACGCAAAAATTGTTTCTAAAATAGAACGTGCAGAAGTGGTGGCATCCGATGAAACAATAGATGATATTATTCATGCATCAGATGCTGTCATGGTAGCCAGAGGAGATTTAGGAGTAGAAATTGGAGAACCAGAGCTAGTAGGTGTTCAAAAAAAGATAATAAAAAGAGCATGTGCTCTTAATCGAGCAGTAATTACTGCAACCCAAATGATGGAATCTATGGTTCATAATTCTATGCCTACTCGTGCAGAAGTAATGGATGTAGCTAATGCAGTATTAGATGGCACTGATGCAATTATGTTATCTGCTGAAACTGCTACAGGTCAATATCCATCTGAAACTGTAGCAACAGTAGCAAATGTCTGCCTAGGCGCAGAAAAAATTTCAAACGTCAATTTTTCAACACACACCAATCAAAAAAAATTTAATAACATCGAAGAAATTATAGCCATGTCAGCGATGTATACTGCTAATCACTTAGAAGGAGTAAGCGCTGTTATTGCTCTAACTGAATTTGAAAACACTACATTATTGATGTCTCGTATCAATTCAAAATTACCTATTTTTGCATTGTCCCAACACAAACGCACCTTAAATATAGTTACTCTTTATAAAGGAGTTATTCCTATTTATTTTAATCGAACAGGCGACAATATGATAGACGCCAAATATGCCAGAAATTTATTACGTGATAAAGGATTTCTCACGTCTGGAGAGTTAGTAGTTATGATACAAAACGACGTATACAACAAATGTGACATGATGAATGTCAGTCATATTTTACAAGTAGAATAATTATTTTTATCTCAATATTCCTGGAAATTAATTTTAAAAATACACATATTACATCCTCACATATACAATATATAATATTTACTTATTATCAAACTCAGATCCTCATTATTGATCAAATATCACAAAAATCCCTCTAATCAAAACGTAGTTTTGGAATAATATCTTTTACTTGATTTAAATATATTATACGTTCATTTCCTAATAATTTATCAAGATTTAAAATCTTAGTAGTTAATGGATTGACGGGACGACGATTAATCCATATTTCAAAATGCAAATGAGGACCTGTTGACCGACCTGTATTACCAGACAATGCTATATTGTCACCTCGTTTAACTTTTTGTCCAGGTATAACTAGTAATTTTTTTAAATGCATATATCGAGTCATACAATGACAACTGTGTCTAATTGTTATATAATTACCAGCAATTTTACTATATGTGCTTACAATAACCTCTCCATCTCCTACCGAAAAAACTGGAGTTCCAATAGGAACAGCAAAATCAACCCCAGCATGGGGAGATACTTGTCCGGTTACAGGATTTAATCTGTTTAAATTAAAATTAGAAGATATACGAAATGGTTTTAATGTGGGAAATCGTATAAAACTCCCTTCTAATCTTACAGCCTCACTATCATAAAATTTACCATTATTTGCGCGAAAAATATAATAGTTTTTACCAGAAGTATATAATCTTGCCCCTAGTAATTTACTTTTAATATTATGGTTACTATCCATCATTATTGATATTAATACCGCAAACTTATCCCCTTTACGCAATTTTCTAAAATCTAATTGATATTGTAATGCATTACTTATATCTACAATATAATTTTCTTCTATACCTAAAGAACGAGCGCTATCGATAAATGTTCCATTTAATTCACCTATAAATAAAATTGCAGGATATAAACCATTATTTAATTGATTTAAGAGTCTAATAATGCCTTCTGTAAAACTAGCATGAATCCGATTATATATACGAGTTTCCTGTGGAAAAATATCCCAAACCAAACATTGTAATTTTTTTTTTGTAATTATCATCCAAGAAAGTATTTGTCCTGTTTCTAACTTATTAAGTATTGGATGCTGTTGTAATAAAAGCGAAATCCCAGAAGCATCAACACCATCACTACTATATTTTATTAAAATTTCACTCAAAACATCATCTGGACATACTATATAATTATATACATTTATTTCTTTCGATAATTTATTAAAATATAAGTGTTTCTTTAAAATATCAAAATACATTGTTGCATTATTGCAAAATTTTTCATTTTTTATAATTTCAGATTTATTAGACTCATCTTTCTTAAGATAAAATTCCTTATTAAAATTTTTTTTATTACCATTAAATGCATATGGAATAAAAAATTTCCAAATAGACATCACTATAATGGTTAGTAGCAATATAGATGACATTATAAAATAACATTTATGCAAATAACGATATAATAACTTAATAGAACGAACTATAATACTACACACCAATTAATAACCTTATATTACGATTTATAACAAAGAAAATGATACTTAATAAAAACCAAAAGAAAATATAAAAAGAATAAAAACTTTAACACTAATAACACTACCTTTTAAAAATCACATTACCTAAAAATCTATCTAAAATAATATGAAAACTAAATGATCCATTTATCACTTTTTATATTTTAAAATATCTAAAAATAGCTTCCTTAAACACTTTTTAAAATATAGTTAACAACTGTACTACATAAAATACTATGATATTGAACCAACTACTTAATTACATATATTAATCAGGTGCATTAACCATTAAATCTATTGCTGCTGTAGTCTTAGGAAATGCAATAACCTCTCGAATACTCTTAACTCCAGTTAACAGCATAGTTAAACGATCTAAACCAAATGCTAAACCAGCATGTGGAGGCGCTCCATATTTTAAAGCATTCATTAAATACCCAAATTTTTCTTGCTGTTCATTTTGAGTGATACCTAAAATATTAAATACTGCTTGTTGTACATTAAATAAATGAATGCGAACCGATCCACTACCAACTTCGCACCCATTAACAACCATATCATAAGCTTCTGAAATCGCTAATAACGGATCTTTCTGTAAATCGTAAATATCACAATTTTTTGGAGAAGTAAAAATATGATGCATAGATACAAGTTGACCATAGCTGTTCTTTTTAAACATTGGAAAATCTATTATCCACAACGGAGCCCAAGAATCTTTTTTAATTAAACAAAGATCATTACCTAATTTAGATCTTAAAGGGCTTAATATTTTTGTAATAGATTTATTTTTGTCCTCACTCAATCCAAAAAATAAAATATCACCATCTTTAGTATCAGTTTTTTCTAAAATAATATCCAATACTGAATTATCTAAAAAATCAATAAATGATCCATTCATTTCTTTTTTAGCATTACCATTATTATATTGAAAAACCTTAATCCACATTAATTCCTGCAAACCACATTTTTTAGCATAATAAATATATTCATCAATCTGTCTTTGCGTCAATTTTCCACCATTAGGCACTTTCATCACTATTACTTGAATATCAATATTATTTTTGTGAATAAAAGATAGCCTATTTCGGCATGATTTAAATAAATATGATATATCAATCATTTCTATTGGATTTCTTAAATCTGGGGTATCAGATCCAAAACGTTGAATTACTTCAGAATACGTCAACTGAGGAAATGTTCCTAATTCTACATTTAAAATTTCACGCCAAATAATACGAATAAAAATCTCCATAAGTTCTCGTATTTTTTGTGCAGACATAAAAGAAGTTTCAATATCTATTTGAGTAAACTCTGGTTGACGATCCGCACGTAAATCCTCATCTCTAAAACATTTAGTAATTTGATAATATCTATCAAATCCAGCAACCATTAATAATTGCTTAAATATCTGAGGTGACTGAGGCAAAGCATAACTTTTACCCATATGCAATCTACTAGGAACAATATAATTACGCGAACCTTCTGGAGTAACTTTTGTTAACATTGGTGTCTCAATATTTAAAAATCCTTCTAATTCCATAAAACGATGAACAATTGAGATAATACGCGATCGAGTTTTTATGCGATGTAACATAACCGGACGTCTTAAATCAAGATAACGATATTTTAATCTATTTTCTTCAATATTATTATGATTAATATCTAATGGTAATGGCTCAGAAGTATTAAGAATACTAAAAATTTTTGCAGCTATTTCAACAGCGCCAGTAAACATATTTCTATTAATTTGATTTTTAGGTCGTGCACGAACGATTCCTGTTAACTGAATACAAAATTCTTGTTTCAATGTAGTTGCAGATATGCACATTTTTCTATTTTGATTAACATCAAAATAGACTTGTAT
This sequence comes from Candidatus Blochmannia vicinus, assembly GCA_030020825.1. Taxonomy (NCBI): domain Bacteria; kingdom Pseudomonadati; phylum Pseudomonadota; class Gammaproteobacteria; order Enterobacterales; family Enterobacteriaceae; genus Candidatus Blochmanniella; species Candidatus Blochmannia vicinus (nom. nud.). The sequence goes on along the minus strand of CP125213.1, from coordinate 707,109 downwards.
ATATCCTTCTCTATCACGTAAATCAATAAATATTAACCCGCCAAGATTACGATACTTACTTACCCAACCACATAACGTAACTTCTAATCCAACATGAGACAAATTTAATTGCCCACAATATGCAGTACGCATACAAATTCCTCTAATCATAAATGTTTAATTGCATAAAATATATTTAAAAAAATCATATCAAAAACATTATATATATATGCATATATATTTTTAATTTTAATAATTCATACAAATAAAAACATTGTCTGATGTTATATTAATCATTTCTCAAGATTACAAAATACTCATTCTGAACCATACTTAAATTTATTGCAGTCAATCGTAACTTATCTTGAAGATATCAATTAAGTAATATTTTAATATTTAAAAAAAATTAAATACATAGTTTTGACTAAAATATATACCATTTATTTTAGTCAAAACTATGTATTTATTATAAAATTATAATTTAAATAAATTTAATTAAAACTAAAACAAATTCTCTATCTAAAATAGAGCTAAAATATCTCATTTTTCACAAATAAAGTGTATTATATTGCTCACATATACAATTACTATTTCATTAGTTTTAAAAATAATTTTATATAACTTAATTATTATCCAACACAGCAAATATACTTAACAGATAAAAATAACCTTAAAGTATATTTGAAATTATAAAATAAAATTTATGATGTACATTACTAGAAATTAATATATTATCTAATATTATTAGATAATATATTTTTGAAATATTTATATGAATATTCAAACATTTTTACTAAAAAAAATAAACCAAGCTCTATTATTAATTACGAATAAATCTGTTTCCAATCTAATAAAAATACAACAATCAACAAAAACAAAATTTGGGGACTATCAAGTTAATGGATTAATAAATATCTCCAAAAAATTACATATCCCTGTTGAAGAACTTGCTAAAAAAATTATAGAACTTATCGATTTAAATAATATCGCTCAAACAACAAAAATTGAACAACCAGGATTTATTAATATATTTTTAAACACAAAATGGATATCTCATCAAATTAATAGTATTTTTTCAGCACCTCGTTTAGGTATTACTCCGGTCACACCAAAAACCATTGTTATTGATTACTCTAGTCCAAATATTGCAAAAGAAATGCATGTTGGACATTTACGTTCAACTGTTATAGGAGATAGTGTTGCTCGTGTTTTATCTTTTTTAGGACATAACGTCATTAGAGCCAATCATATAGGAGATTGGGGCACTCAATTTGGCATGCTTATTGCTTATATAGAAAAAAATGTTCATCCTAAATTTTTATTAAATAAATCTATAGAATTATCTAAATTAGAGAATTTTTATCAAGAAGCTAAAAAAATGTATGATATTGATCCCGATTTTGCAGAATTATCTCGAAATTATGTTCTAAAATTACAAAAAGGAAACAAATATTGCTGTCAAATATGGCAACGTTTAGTAGATATCTCCATATCAAATAATCAAAATATATACATGCGATTAAATGTTACTTTAAAAAAAAGCGATATTATAGGAGAAAGTTTTTATAATAACATGCTTCCTGATATTGTATCAGATTTAAAAAATAAAGGCTTAGCAATTACAAGTAATGGAGCCATTGTAGTACCTCTAAAAAATTATAACAATAAAAATGACACTCCTTTCGGAGTAATTATTCAAAAAAAAGATGGAGCTTACTTATATAGCACTACTGACATTGCTTGCATAAAATATCGCTGCAAAATATTGCATGCCGACAGAATTATTTACTATATTGATAGTCGCCAAAAACAACATATCATGCAAGCACAAGAAATTGCCCATAAAGCAGGTTATTTAGATAAATCAGTGCTATTAGAACATCACATATGCGGTATGTTACTTGGAAAAGACAAAAAACCATTTAAAACACGAACTGGTAATGCATTAAAATTAAAAACATTGTTAGATGAAGCTTTAAAACGTGCTCGTTTATTGATATTAAGTAAAAACTCCAATTTAAAATACGCTCAAATAAATAAACTAGCACATATTATTAGTATTGGTGCTATCAAATATTCTGAATTATCAAAAAACCGTATTATAAATTATATATTCGATTGGAATAACATGTTAAAATTTGAGGGAAATACTGCGCCCTATATACAATATGCATGTACTAGAATTTTTTCTATTTTTGAACGATCTAAAAAAATTGATTTTCAACTAAAACAAAATCATATTCAATTAGAAACTCAAGAAGAAAAATTGTTGGCAATTTGTTTACTTCAATTTGAAGAAACAATTACTACAGTAGCAAATCAAGGAACCCCTCACATGTTATGTTCTTATTTATATAAATTATCTGTATTATTTTCTTCTTTTTATGAACACTGTCCAATCATTAAAGTAGCCAATACACACATAAAATATAGTAGATTAAAATTAGCATTAATTACTGTTCGTATTTTAAAAAAAGGATTAAATTTATTAGGAATTAAAACAGTAAAGCATATGTGATAAACTAACACATCTATTATTTAATAAAAAAACTCTATTCTCTACTTAAAAAAATAAAATCTTTTAAACGAATACCTACACACCATAACGTCAAACAATAACTACTACCAACTAATACTAAAACAACTATCATTCTAATTAATCTATAAAAAATACGCCCTTGCGTCCAATCAGATATATACATTAACAATCCTACACATGCTGCACACAATATAATAAGAGCTACAATCAATTGGCCACAAAAAAACAGCCATCCAGGCTGGAATCGAAATAAATATTTTTTTTTCAATTTCCAATATAATAACCCTGCATTTAACCATGCCCCTAAACTAATAGAAAAAGAAAAAACAACATGCTTTAATGAATGAATACACATTAAATTTACACATTGAGTAAAAACAAGTACAATAACGATTATATAGACTGGAGTCTTAATATCATGGCGTGCGTAAAAAGCAGATGTTAATATTTTAGCCAAAATTAAACCAGGTAACCCTATCGCATAGGCGATGACAGAATATTGTGTCATTAGTACATCAAACTCTAAAAATTTTCCATACTTAAACAATGTTATTATTAATGGTTCCGACAAAACTCCTAAAATAACAGCACTAGGTAAACTTAGTATAAAACATAACTTAATACCCCAATTTATCAAACAAGAATAATCTTCATAATTTTTATTAGAAATAAAACGAGACAAATATGGATATAAAATAGTAGTTAACGTTACACCAAAAACTCCAATGGGTAACTCCATTAATCTATCAGCATAATACATCCAAGAAATAGCACCATCGCTCAAAAAAGAAGCAAGAATGGTATTAATAACTAACGATATCTGACTACTTGAAACAGAAATTATAGCAGGAACCATTGATCTATATGTTTTACATACTCTACTATCATGAAATTGCATTTTTGGAATAACTAACATATTAATTTTTTTTAAAAACAGCACACAATAGACGCACTGTAATACTCCTCCTACAATAACTGACCAAGCTAATCCCATGATAGGAATATGAGAATATACACGCTCTGCAAATAACATAAAGCTGATCATGCTAATATTTAAAAAAACTGGAGTAAACGATGGTATTAAAAAAAAATTACAAGTATTTAAAATAGATCCCATTAATGATGTCAATGACACTAATAAAATATAAGGAAACATTACTCTAAACATTTTAATAGCCATAATAAATTTTTCTGTAGAACTATCAAAACCTGGAGCAGTAACCGCGATAATCCAAGGAGCTGTTATTAACCCAATTACAACTACAATAGTTACCATAAATATTAACACACCAGAGACTCTAGAAATAAATACTCGTATTTCTTCTTCACTATCACGACATCGATATTCTGATAATATAGGCAAAAAAACTTGATAAAACACTCCTTCAGCAAAAATACGTCTTAATAAATTAGGTAATTTAAAAGCAATGAAAAACGCATCTGTCATGACACTGGCGCCAAACATTCGAGCTATAATAGTATCTCTAATAAAACCCAAAATACGAGATAACATAGTTATAAAACTCATTGAAGTCAGCGACTTTAACAGATTCATTATATTAAAATTTTCAAAAATTCAGTATAAATATAGTATTATTCAAAGATAATTTTCATCACAAATTAAAAAATTGCGCTGAGTTACATAACTTATAACAACCAGTTCTATAAACAATAATATTATTTTGAAAATATTTTGATTTTAGAATCATATATTTAAAATACCAATAGAACGTATATATAAACTACAATTATTATATATCTCTGTTATAATGTAGTACATATACTGATGCGCACAAAACATGGTAGTTATTAAAAATAACTAATAACAAAAGCCATATTGCTTATGCTATATATTTTTAAAAAATGACCGCTTAAAATGCTTTCTTTAAAATTTACTATAAAACTGGTTAACTATGTGTAACATAAATATTTACACATATTAGCAATCTTTAGTAAAGATAATCACTTTTATTATTAAGTATTATATTTGGAACAAAATATATAAAAGATAAACATACACAAATATTATATTTATGTATTTAAATGTTTCATGAAAAATATAAAATACATATTAATTTACACTGTGATTAAAAATAAAAACATACAACTATTAAAAATATTTTTAATACACACAGTAAACAAAAATGTATACAAAATACACAAACGAGGACCCATGTATACAATATCGCAAGCCAGAAGACTAGGTAAATATTTTTTAATTATAGATAATATGTTTGTAGTTGTAGGTTTTTATGTTGTTTTCCCACTTATTTCAATATATTTTGTCGAACAACTAGGATGGGGAGCTTTTTTAGTAGGATTTGCTTTAGGATTACGGCAATTTATTCAACAAGGATTAGGAATTTTTAGCGGTGCCTTCGCTGATAAATTAGGCGCAAAACCCATGATCGTATCCGGATTATTTATGCGTACTTTAGGATTTATTATAATGAGTATTGCAAATACTCCCACGTTATTATGTTTATCATGTGTATTATCTGCATTAGGTGGAACATTATTTGATCCACCACGCACTGCCCTTGTAATTAAATTAGTTCGCCCATGGGAATTAGGGAGATTTTATTCTGTATTAATGCTAGAAGACAGCATGTGTGCTATCATAGGTATTGTACTAGGCACATGGTTATTACAATATGACTTTAAATTAGTATGCTTTACCGGAGCAACATTATTTTTTATCGCTGGAGTTTTTAACGCCTGGCGATTACCTGCATACAAAATTTCTAGTTCCCATGATTCATTACTAGAAGGTATAAAAAAAGTACTTAATAATCAAAGATTTATAATTTTTGTTTTTACCTTAACCGGATATTATATCTTATCAGCTCAAGTAATGTTAATGTTACCTATTCGTATTCATGAAGTATCTGGACAACTATCATATATAAAGTGGATGTATATCATAGAAGCAATTTTGTCTTTATTATTGATTATTCCTATAACTTGGTGGAGTGAAAAATATTTCAAATTAGAAACCCGCTTAATGGTAGGGTTAGTAACTATTATTATTAGTTTATTTCCCATTGGGTTAGTTAAAAACTTACATATGCTATTAATTCTAATTAGCTTATTCTACATAGGTTCTATTATTGCTGAACCTGCGAGAGAAACTTTAGTGGCTTTACTAACAGATTACAAGGCACGTAGCAGTTACATAGGTTTTAGTAAACTGAGCTTAGCTTTGGGAGGTACTGTAGGTTATAGCGGCAGCGGATGGTTATATGATATTGGTAAAGCACAAAATTTTATGCAATTACCTTGGATCGTTCTGAGTATAATCGGTTTAATTACTTTATTAGGATTATATTTTCAATTCAAATATTATTCTTTTCAATCTTTACTTAATAATAAAAATAATAAGAAACGTAAACTATAACTAAAAATATATAGTTATCGTATAAAATATGCCTTACTATATCACTTAACTTTTGGAATACTAAAAAATTTTTAATGCTTAATTTAAGACTAATACATTTAATCGATACTAGCAAACAACAGATTAAATTAACTTAATCATACTTAACCCGAAATAAACAAAAATTTTATAATTATTTCAGAATAATATTATTTATTTCATGGTGAGGTGTCCGAGTGGCTTAAGGAGCGTGCCTGGAAAGCATGTATACACATAATTTATGTATCAAGGGTTCGAATCCCTTCCTCACCGCCACTACCATAACTATATAAATTAAAATCAGTTATTAAATTTTATAAAAATTAAAATTTATATATACCTGCAAATTAACAAAAATCAATTTTAATTACTAAATAAAATAAAAGTAATTACATCATTATTCTATTTGTAATATTTATAAAAATCATCTTCTTGCGATCTATATATAATAAAACCAGATATTTTTATAAAAATAAAAACTAAATCCATAATATTTACTTCATAAAACATAAAAATATACAATCATCCTTTAAATTGATCACAAATAAATTATATTATTTGTTTCAATTTACCTATACATGAATGATGTCATATAAATATATAAACCATAACTAACCAAAATAATATCCCTTATCATTTTATATCTACAACAAAACAATAAAAAAATCTTAAACATATTGTAATACAACAATAAATAATAATATTATACACATTGACATTATCAAAAAATAAAACTAATACAAACCAATATGAATTTCATCATCAATTATTTAATTATTTTAATTAAATACGAATCATCATATTCCAACATAACATTAAATATCATAATAAGCATTTATTAATATTTATACTCTCAAAAAATGACGGAGAGAAAGGGATTCGAACCCTTGAAAGACATTATTTCTTTAAAACGGTTTTCGAAACCGCTCCGTTCAACCACTCCGGCATCTCTCCCTATCAAAAATATAAAGAATCTTATATTCTTTCATATAGAAAATAACACATGAAAATACCACAAAATAATAAACATGATCTAACTATTAAATGTGGTAATGATATATACAGTTTTCCCATTATCATATCACGTATCTTACTAATTCGCCCAATTGTCATTAAGCGCTTGTATTATTAAATATATTAATATATAGTATTGATCCAATTTATTGGTTCCTCTGTAGTTCAGTTGGTAGAACAACGGACTGTTAATCCGTATGTCACTGGTTCGAATCCAGTCAGGGGAGTCAAAATAACTAAAAATATTTTTTACATAATTTTAGTTATTTTATATTTTAGTTCATTAAAATTAAAACTAAATTACTCACTCTATTATGGCTTGGTGTAAATCATGTATATTGATTGAACCTACCAATATTCCAGATTTATCCACCACTGGTGCCGCAGCTATTTTTCGTTGATATAACGCTTTTAATGCCGCACTCGCGTGCCATTCTTTTGGAATACGGTACCCAGGTTTAGTCATAGCAATATCAATTGGATCATCAAGAGACTTACCTTTAACCATCCAACGTCTTAAATCTCCGTCAGTAAACACTCCTATAACACGAATATTATTGTCACATACAGCAGTTAATCCAAGCCCAGTACGACTTAATTCAAACATTGCGTCCATTACTGTTACCTCCCAAAAAACTTTTGAAATATGTTCCCCAGTACGCATTAAGTGATGCACACAATTGAGTAATTGAGCTCCTAATATACCTCCTGGGTGAGATCTAGCAAATTGTTCTAAACTAAACCCTCTATATCTCATAAGAGCCATTGTCAATGCATCCCCCATCATTAAAGTGTTAACTGCACTAGAAGTAGGAGCTAATTCCATAGGGCAAGCTTCTCTTTTTATTTTAATATTAAGAACACATGTAGCTCCTTTAGCTAAAGGAGAGCTAACATCACCAGTAAATGCAATTACAGGAATTCCGATTTCTGACAAGAATGGCATTAAAGTCATTATTTCACAAGCACGACCCGAATAAGAAATAAATATAACCACATCTTGTGTTCCAATCATACCTAAATCACCATGCAAAGCTTCTGCAGGATGAACAAAAAAAGCAGGAGTACCTGTACTTGATAAAGAAGCAGCAATTTTTTTTCCAATGTGTCCTGACTTACCTATACCAGAAACCGCAACCTTTCCTGTACAATTCAATAATATATGACAAGCAAAAACAATGCTTTCATCTAACCTATCTAACATGCTTTGAGCTTCGTTAATTTCGATCTTTAAAGTTTCTTTAGCAAATTCTAACAGTAATGCATCATTAACTATTACCATAATTATTAAATAATCAATTTCAAACTATAACACTGTTAAATAACTCACATTATTGAATATAAATGAAATCCTTCAGCTAACATTAGAAAATATATTTCTATGGGTATTATATAAAATAACAAATACTCAAAACATATTTATATTCATTTATTTAAACCCAACTAAGATACACAATAAATATTTCATTATTAAAATAAAAATACATAAATATTTTAATTAAATGTTGAAATTAAATATAATAATAACATATATTGCGGTTAATGGTTATCATTATAATTTTTCCATTGTATTAACAATACAATACAATAAACATAACACATCTTATGTTTTTATCAGACCACTATCGTCCCCAATACAGAATTATATGTAAACATAAACATCTTATTTCCATATATTAATTCATTACTAATAATTGAAATAAATATTTCAATATAAATCGACTTTTCATTACATTTAATCAACTATAGATTCTTTAAAATTATTTAATTTTTTTGATAATTCACGACGTTCCTTTGATAATTCAGCGTTTTTTATTATATATTCATCCACTCGATCTTCATAATCATTACACATATTAGTAATAATAACTTGTATCCCTTCTACAGATGTTTCAGTCTTAATATAATCACTTAAATTACCCAACAATAATACTCTTTTTTGATTATCTCTAATTTTTTTTTCATTATCAATAATCTCTCGTTGCAGTTTATTCTTACGACGAAATATGCGCACAAATTCCAATACGTCATAAAACGATTTATTAACATCATTGCCCATAAATCATCTCCTATTTATATTTATTTTAAAAATATATACATAATAAGTTTCTATAATCTAATTAAATCAAAATTTAAAATTTAAATTTATAAATATTACGAGTATTATACAATAATTATTTTATTTAAATTAAAAAAATCATAATGTTACTCAATTATACCAAAACCAATATTATTCACATTGAGATAATACTAATATGTCTATAAATATAGATACTAAATTAATCATAATACATTACACGAACTATATATAATACACGACTACATTTTGTTTACGTTGTATCAGAAAATACAATGCATTACAAATAAGTCTAAACATATGGTTTTATAATATTAGTAAATAATTTAAATGTCATTTATACTGAAAGTACCGGTGTGACTATGTCAATAAATAAAAATACTAAAAATCCTAGTTTTTTTTTTATGATTATGAAACTTTTGGAATAAATCCAGCGCTAGATAAACCAGCACAGTTTGCTGGGATTCGTACTAACGATACATTAACTCCCATAGAAAAAGAAAAAGTTTTCTTTTGTCGCTTACCAGACGATTATCTTCCTGATCCAAAATCAGTACTTATTACAAAAATTACCCCTCAAGATACTTTGCATAACGGTTTGATAGAAGCTGAATTCGCCCATCGCATCAACCAAATTTTCTGTATACCCAACACTTGCATACTTGGATATAATAATATTCATTTTGATGATGAATTTAGTAGAAATATCTTCTATAGAAATTTTCTTGATCCCTATATATGGGCTTATCAACAAGGAAATTCACGCTGGGATTTGTTACATGTATTACGTGCCTATTATTCGCTATGTCCAAATGGCATTACATGGCCATTAAATACTCAGAATAAACCTAGCTTTCGTCTAAAAGATTTAACACAAGCAAATTCTATAACACACCTTAACGCTCATGATGCTATGTCAGATGTATATGCTACCTTAGAGTTAACAAAATTAACAAAAAAAACCCAACCTCAATTATTTCAATTCTTATTTAATCATCGTACCAAATACCAATTGAAAAAAATAATTGATTTAGAAACCACACAACCTCTAATATTTATAGATAAAAAAATTAACAATAAATATCATAATTTTATAACTTATATAGCTCCAATTACTTGGCACCCTACAAATTCTAATATTTTAATTGCATATGATCTAAATAAAAATATTGATACTTTGTTAAATTTAAATATAAATACAATATATCAAAAATTATACTCCAACCATACAACAATACGTGATGTATTAAAAAACATACCATTACAACTGATCCGATTAAATGCATGTCCCATTTTAATACCAATAAGTTTTTTTAATAAAAACACTATCAACATCAATTATTCCATGCAGTTTTCTACCAATTATCAACATTGTTCAAAAAATTTAAACTTTATTAGAATTCATGAAAATAGCATTCATCTACGTAAAAAAATAAATACATTATATACTATCATTGACTCATACATGCATCAAAAATCGCTACATAATAACTTCCATGTAGATTCTCAACTATATCATGGATTCTTTAATAATGCCGATCAAAAAATAATTTTAAATATCCAAAAAACTCATCCAAAAAACTTAAAAAATCTATGTATCGAAAATGTGGATAGTCGTTTAAAATTATTATTATACTATTATAAAGCTCGTAACTTCCCTAGCACTTTAAATCAAAAAGAACAAAAAGAATGGTTGAATTATATAAAAAATAAATTATTTACTCAAAATCAATCAAAATCTTATAACGATAAATTAAATATACTTTTATCAATTTACAGCTATAATAAACAAAAAACTGAACTTCTACATTTATTACAAAAATATTATCAGCATCTTTATGAGAGATACTCTAATTTTCGTTAAAAATAATAATTTTTAATATTTTATTCATAGATACAAATAAAATACGATCCAATATAACTAAATTAACTAAAAAATTACTTTACTACATAAATATAATATTATAAAAATATGATATATGTCGTATTATTATTACTAACTATATATGTATATGGTCACAATTATAATTCTAAAACTTTTTATATAAGTATTTTTTATACTAAAATATTTTATAATTTAATTAAAATATTAATTATATACGTATAAAATAAAGTAACTGAACAAAATTTAACCCTATACAAATTTAATTATATTCGCTAAAATATTAAAGTATTAAAAAATTTTTTAATGAAAAAACTGCGCTTCATATGTTAATTTAACATCATGATCTTGGCCGATCCTCCAAATAAATTAACAATAGAAATAATTTGAATCCTTTGTTCATTAAAAATGTCAAAATTACTTCTATTGTATAAATTTTATTAAAGTATTTAGTTATAACAAATTCTTTACATAAGGTAAAATATCATGTTGGATAGATCACGATTACGAATAGCGATGCAAAAATCAGGAAGATTAAGCAAAGAATCCCAACAACTTCTTGAACAATGTGGCATTAAAATCAATTTACAACAACAACGCCTACTAGCGTTTGCTGAAAATATGGCTATCGATATCATGAGAGTACGAGATGATGACATTCCTGGTTTAGTTATGGATGGTATTGTAGATTTAGGAATCATCGGAGAAAACGTATTAGAAGAAGCATTGTTATCAAGACGGTCACAAGGAGATAATCCTTGTTTTGTTATGTTACGTCGATTAGATTTTGGAGATTGTAGACTATCCATGGCTTTACCAATAGATGAACCATGGAACGGGCCAAAATGTTTACAAGGAAAACGAATTGCAACTTCATATCCTCATCTATTAAAACAGTATTTAGATAAATTGGGTATTAGTTTTAAATCTTGCTTACTAAACGGTTCGGTGGAAGTAGCGCCACGCGTTGGATTAGCAGACGCAATTTGCGATCTTGTTTCTACTGGAGCTACCTTAGAAGCTAACGGATTACATGAAGTAGAAGTGATTTATCGGTCTAGAGCATGTCTTATTCAAAGATCTGGAAAATTATCAAACATAAAACAATCATTAATAAATAAATTAATGATTCGTATCCAAGGAGTTATACAAGCTAGAGGTTCTAAATATATAATGTTACATGCTCCTACTGAACAACTAGAAGAAATTATTAATTTACTACCTGGAGCAGAAAGTCCAACGGTATTACCATTAGCAGGAAATCAACATCGTGTAGCAATATATATGGTAAGCAATGAAACATTATTTTGGGAAACAATGGAAAATTTAAAAAATCTTGGAGCTAGTTCTATTTTAGTATTACCAATAGAAAAAATGATGGAATAATATTATGAGTCCTTATAAACATCCTATATCTGTTTATTGGAACTGTTGTTCTACATCTGAACAAAAAAGATTACTTATCCGTCCAATAAACAATAACTTAAAAGATATTAGTATAAATGTTAAAGACATCCTTAATCAAGTTTATAATGAAGGAGACCGCGCTTTATTTAAATTTAACCTACATTTCGATAACGTACAAACTAAACAATTAAAGATTACACCTGAAACTATTATAAACTCAGGTAATGGTTTATCTGATACAATAAAAAAAGCAATAAACGTCGCGATAACTAATATTACACGATTTCATCAAGAACAATATCCTTCAGAAATAAATTTAGAAACTTCTCCCGAAGTATACTGTCGACAAATTATTCGCCCATTAAACATTGTCGGACTATATATTCCAGGAGGAACTGCACCATTACTATCAACAGTGATGATGTTGGGTATTCCAGCTCGTATTGCTCAATGTAAACGTATTATATTATGCTCTCCTCCTCCGGTGCCCAACATAATTATATATACTGCACAACTTTGTGGAATCAATGAGATCTATCAAATAGGAGGAAGCCAAGCTATAGCTGCTATGGGATTTGGTACTGAATCTATTCCAAAAGTAGATAAAATATTTGGACCAGGTAACGCTTGGGTTACTGAAGCAAAACGGCAAATTAATTTTGCACCAAATGGAACAGCTATCGATATGTTGGCTGGACCTTCCGAAATATTGATTATTGCAGATAATACAGCTAATCCTATTTTTATCGCAGCTGATCTTTTAGCGCAGGCAGAACATGGGCCTAATTCGCACATAATACTAATTACTCCCAGCATACACATTGCAGAACAAACAAAAAAAGAACTACATAAACAATTAAAAATACTACCACGTAAAAATATAATTGAGGATTCATTAATTAATGGCTGCATAATTATTACTGATAATTTGATGCAATGTTTTTCTATAAGTAATAGTTATGCTCCAGAACACTTAATCATTCACATTGAAAATGCCCAAAATTATTTAAATCACGTCATTAATGCCGGATCAATATTTCTTGGAAATTGGTCTCCAGAAGTTGCTGGAGACTATGCAAGCGGGCCTAATCATGTTTTACCTACATACGGACGTTCAATTACTACATCTGGTTTAGGAGTTGTAGATTTTCAAAAAAGGATATCAGTACAACAATTAACTCAAAATGGATTCTTAAAATTATCATCAACAATTAGAACATTAACACAAATTGAACAATTAAAAGCTCATGAATATGCTGTAATATATCGCATCAATCATATTAAGGAACAAAATGAACATTCGTGACTTAGCTAGGAATAATGTATTAACTCTCAAACCTTATCAATCTGCCAGAAAATTAACACATTCAGGTAACATATGGCTTAACGCCAATGAATTTCCGATTGCCCCTGATTATCAATTACGTTGTAAAAAAATTCATAGATATCCTATGTGCCAACCACAAGAAATAATCAACAAATATGCTGACTATGCTGGAGTACGATCTGATCAAATTTTAGTATCTAGAGGAGCTGATGAAAGTATTGAATTATTAATGAAAGTATTTTGTAACCCTGGGAAAGACGTCATTGTATTTTGTCCTCCAACATATGGTATGTACAAAACCACTGCGGAAATTTTAGGAATTAATTATCGGATCATACCAAAAAAGAAAAACTGGCAACTGGATTTAGTATCTATTAAATCACAATTAAATAATGTTAAATTAATTTATATTTGCAACCCAAATAATCCTACTGGTAATATTATTCATTTAAATAGTTTAAAAAAATTATTAAATATTATCCAAAATCGAGCGCTATTAATAACTGATGAAGCATATATTGACTTTTGTCCTGATGCAAGCTTAGTACGCTGGTTATCCACATATCCAAATTTGGTTATTTTAAGAACTTTATCTAAAGCTTTCGCACTAGCCGGAATACGTTGCGGTTTTACCTTAGCTAATCCAGAAATTATTAAATTGTTAGAAAAAGTTATAGCACCATATCCATTGTCTATTCCAGTAATTGACATTGCAGAACAAGCTTTAACCCCAATAAACATACAATACACTAAAAACAGAATAACTATAATCAATACAAACAGAGACATATTAATTACAGGTTTAAAACAATGCTCTTGTGTCCAAAAAGTGTTTAATAGTAATGCTAATTACGTATTAGTTAAATTTAATCCAAAATATCAAGTTTTTAATGCACTATTAAATCAAGGTATAGTTTTAAGAGATCAAAGCAACCAACTAGGATTAATTAATTGCTCACGCATCACTATTGGTACATTTAATGAATGTAAACGTGTAGTTTCTGTTTTAAAAAAATTACGTGTTTCATCGTCACCTACGTAAATACATATAGGAGCACCCATGTGTCATAAAATTTTATTTATAGATCGGGATGGAACTCTAATTAACGAACCAAAAGACAATTTTCAAGTTGATTCTTTAGATAAGTTCTCATTAGAACCCCATGTTATTTCTGCTCTCATAGCGCTAAAAAATATAGGTTTTGAATTTGTTATAGTTACTAACCAAAATGGACTAGGAAGTATTTCATTTCCCAAAGAAAAATTTGATGAGCTGCATTACCTAATGATTCAAATATTTCAATCCCAAGGTATTAAGTTTAATCAAATCTTAATTTGCCCTCATTTTCCTGAAGAACAATGTAGTTGTCGCAAACCAAAAACTGCTTTAGTAAATTCTTGGTTAATCGATAACAGATTAAATAAATTTAATAGTTATGTTATTGGAGATCGAGATACTGATATGATTTTAGCAACCAATATGGGTATTCAAGGAATACGGTATCATCGTATTAATTTTGGTTGGAAAAAAATTAAAAACTATTTAATACAACATTACAGATCAGCACATATTCATCGAACTACTGAAGAAACTAATATAGATATAAAGATATGGTTAGATCAAAATGATAAAAGTTATATTAATACTGGGATTAATTTTTTTAATCATATGTTACAGCAAATAGCTATTCATTCTGGATTACGTATGAATATTATAGCAAAAGGAGATTTATATATAGACGACCATCATACTGTTGAAGATACTGCTTTAACATTAGGAGAAGCTTTAAGCGAAGCACTAAATAAAAAAATTGGTATTAGAAGATTTGGATTCACCTTACCTATGGACGAAAGTATTGCACAATGTATATTAGATCTTTCCGGAAGAACATACTTTCGCTATCAAGCTAAATATAATTTTCAAAAAATAGGAGATCTCAGCACTGAAATGATAGAACATTTTTTTCGTTCATTATCTTCAAAAATGAGCTGTGCTTTACATTTAAAAGCAACCGGAAATAATGACCACCACAAAGCAGAAAGTTTATTTAAATCTTTTGGCCGAGCATTGCGCCAAGCTATTTATATAGATAATAATCATATACCAAGCTCTAAAGGAACATTACTATGAATATAGTTATTATAAACACCAATTGCTCTAATTTATTTTCTGTAAAAACCATGTTGCATAAATTAGGGCATAATCCAATTATCAGTGATAAAATTGATATTATATCTCAAGCAGATAAACTGTTTTTACCGGGAGTAGGTACTGCCGCAGCCGCAATGCAGCAATTAAAAAAAAAAATCTAGTTACATTAATACAAAATTGTACTAAACCAATATTAGGTATTTGTTTGGGAATGCAGTTATTTGGTACTCATAGCGACGAAAATAATGGTATTAAAACCTTAAAAATTATTAATGTACCTATTAAACGTATGAAATACTATGGGTTTCCACTGCCGCATATGGGATGGAATACTATTACTGTTCCTAAAAAAAATTCTTTATTTGGCGGTATAAAAAGAAACGACTATTTTTATTTTGCGCATAGTTATTTCATGGAAAAATGTCATATAACCATTGCCGAAACAAATTATGGCCAATCATTTAGTTCAGTTATAGAATATAATAATTTTTTCGGTGTGCAGTTTCATCCAGAAAAATCAGGTATACCTGGACAACAATTAGTAAAAAATTTTTTGGAGATTTAATTTGTGATTATTCCCGCACTAGATATTATTAACGGAAAAACAGTTAGACTATATCAGGGATCTTATCATATGGAAACTAGTTACGGAAACCCCGTATCATTATTAAGACAATATATATGCCAAGGAGCAAAAATGATACATTTAGTTGATTTAACTGGTGCACAGAATCCAGCAAAAAAACAAAATTTATTAATTAGTCAATTAATAAAAGAAGCTAATCCTTTATCAAAAATACAAATAGGAGGAGGTATACGTAACGCTACAGATATAGAATTTCTTTTAAAAGCAGGAGCAACACGTATAGTATTCGGTTCTGTAGCAGTTACAAAACCAGAAATAGTAAAAAAATGGTTTGAATATTTTGATCCAAATCATTTAGTTTTAGCAGTAGATATACGTATTTCTTCTAATAAAGATCGAAAAATAGCTATTTATGGTTGGAAAAAAGAAACTAATTTAAAATTAGAGCAAATAATAGAAGAATATTACGCTATAGGATTAAAACATGTTCTTTGTACAGATATTTCTAAAGATGGAACTTTATTAGGTAGTAACATATCTTTATATCAATCTATATGTCGTTCTTGGCCAAAAATATTATTCCAATCATCTGGAGGTGTTTATAAACTAACAGAAATCTCTAAATTGCGTTGTGCTGGAGTCAAATCAATCATTATTGGTCGTGCTTTTTTAGAAAATAAATTTACTGTTTCTGAGGCAATATCATGTTGGCAAAACGAATAATCCCTTGTCTTGATGTAGCTAATAATAAAGTAATAAAAGGGGTGCAATTTAAACATCACAAAATTGTAGGAGATATATTAGATTTAGCAAATCGTTACGAAAAAGAAGGAGCTGACGAATTAGTATTCTACGATATTACAGCATCGCCTAATAATCAAGTCGTAGACAAAAAATGGATTTCTCGCATTGCCGAAATAATAAATATTCCATTCTGTGTTGCTGGAGGAATTAGTACAATAAAACAAGCTAAACAAATTCTTGCATCTGGAGCTGATAAAATTTCAATTAATTCTCCTGCTTTAATAAACCCAACGCTAATCCAAAAATTAGCTGATCATTTAGGCACACAATGTATTGTAGTTAGTATTGATACTTGGCATAATCCTGAAAAAAAAATATATCAAGTACGATGCTATACTGGAGATAGTTATCGCACAAAAACTACAACATGGAAAACATTAGATTGGGTTAAAAAAGTACAAGAATATGGTGCCGGAGAAATAGTATTAAACATGATGAATCAGGACGGAATGAAAAATGGTTATGATTTAGATCAATTAAAACACATCAGAAAACATTGCAAAGTGCCGCTTATTGCCTCTGGTGGAGCTGGTACTTATCGGCATTTTTTAGAAGCTTTTCGTGACGCTGATGTAGATGGCACATTAGCAGCTTCAGTTTTTCATAAAAAAATTATTGATATTCATAAATTAAAAAAATTCTTATCTAAAAAAGGAATAAAAATTAGATTATGCTAATTAAAAATAAACATCAAAAATTAAATTGGACTAAAAATCACGGTTTAATACCTGCTATTATACAACACGCTAGATCAGGTGAAGTATTAATGTTAGGACATATGAATAAAGAATCGATGATAAAGACAGAACAAACCAAACATGTTACTTTTTTTTCACGCAGCAAAAATAGATTATGGACCAAAGGAGAAACATCCGGAAACACATTAAAATTAATCAATTGGCATTCAGATTGTGATCATGATACACTATTAATTTTTGTTTTACCTCACGGACCTACCTGTCACAACAATACTAGTAGCTGCTTCCATCCTGGAATAGCAGATTTAAGTTTTCTTTACCAACTAGAAAACATTATATCTACAAAAAAAAATATACCATCTCATCCTAATAATTCATCTTATACATCTCATTTATATACCAGTGGTATTAAACGTATTGCTCAAAAAGTCGGAGAGGAAGGTTTAGAAACTGCACTTGCAGCAATTTCTACTGATTACAACACAAAAGAACTAATTAATGAAGCATCAGATCTAATTTATCACCTTCTAGTCCTGTTACAATGTAAATCAATAAATTTTAATGCAATTATTCAAGAACTAAAAAAACGAAATCATAACAGTAAACAGATAAAATATGACATATAGAAAAACAATCAAATATTATTAGTATTGATCTAATTATTTATTTTCATGTATAGATAGTTTAATAAATTTACAAAACACTGTCTGATTTATCAGGTTTATATTGACAATAACTAAAATTTATTAAACTAAAAAAGAAAATATATCTACCTATCCCTAATAACAAATAGAAAACATCACCACTCAAACCCGTTGCATTGAGTATTATCAAATTCATTTAACTCCGCAGTAATATTCTTTCTTATATTTATTCTAACCAATCAGTATGGAACAGGCCTTTTTTATCAACACATGAGTAAGTGTGTGCTCCAAAACAATCTCTTTGTGCTTGAATAAGATTCGTGGGTAATAAATCACTGCGATAACTATCATAATATGCTATAGCAGCAGATAAAGCAGGCATTGGAATACCGTATTGAATACCACACACTACAATATCCCTCAACATTTTTTGGTAATTATTTGCAACAGAAACACAATATGGAGATAACATTAAATTAGTTATGTCTGGATGTTTAGAATAAATATCAATAATTTTTTGCAAAAATTTGGCTCTAATGATACACCCTGCACGAAAAATTTTAGCAATTCGTTTATAATTTAAATTCCAATGATACTTATCAGATGCAATTTTCAATTGATAGAAACCTTGTGCATATAAAATAATCTTACCAAGATACAATGCTTTTTGTGCTTTTTCTAAATATAAATATTTTCTTTCAACACAACCTTTCCTATTTGGCCCTAGAAATATTTTTGATGCCTTAATACGTTGAGTTTTAAGTACGGATATATAACGTGCAAACACTGATTCAGTTATCATACTTAATGGTATTTCTAGATCAATAGCATCCTGACTAATCCATGCTCCAGTACCTTTATTTTCCGCCACATCTAACACAGAATCAATAATATATTTATTATCAATATCTCGTTTAACAAATATACGACTTGTTATCTCTATAAGATAACTATTTAATTCTCCTTGATTCCATTCATTAAAAATTTTTCCTAATTCTTCATGAGTCAAATGAAATATATTTTTTAGAAAAAAATATATTTCGGAAATTATCTGCATATCCCCATATTCTATCCCATTATGTATCATCTTAACATAATGACCAGAACCATTCGGTCCTATATATGTAACACAAGTTTCATCATTAACACGAGCTGCAATTTTTTTAAAAACTGATTCAACCATTTCGTATGCGTCTATTTGGCCTCCAGGCATAAGAGATGGTCCCTTCAACGCTCCTTCCTCTCCCCCAGAAATTCCAGTTCCAATAAAATTTATCCCTCTTTTTGACAATTCAAAATTTCTACGCATAGTATCTTTATAAAATGAATTGCCACCATCAATTAAAATATCTCCTGGATTTATATACATTAATAATATTTTTATAATGTTATCAATATATATTCCTGATGTAATCATTAAAAATATAAACCGAGGTTTCTTTAAAGATAGCACAAATGTTTTTACTGAATAGAACGGAATAATATTTCTTTTTGGATTATTAGCAATAACAGAATCGGTTTTATCTTTAGAACGATTATAAATAGAAACGCAATAACCTCTACTTTCAATGTTTAGTGCTAAGTTTCGCCCCATAACACCCATCCCGATAATACCAATTTTTTGTTCTGTAAACACATTCACTCCTTTATGATATAAATATGTTTTATATTGTAACAATAATAGTTTTGTATTACTAATTTATATCTAATTTATGGTATACAATATTATACATAAATATATTAAATATAAAAATAAAAAAGTTTTAAACAAAAAATTGGTCATAAATATAAATTCTCGAATAAATATAAATTATTAGTTTTAAACGCTCATTATTAATATAAACTGATATGACTATATATTTGAAATAAACACTCATGCATGCAACACATATTTCATATATAAACATAACAAAATCTTATTCTTTATCTATACTACATTTAAATCTAAAACATATCATAAATTTATAAAAATATATTTTTTAGTAATAACATTGTTTCTGTAACACAAAACATAAACTATTTATATAACCTATCAAAAATAAATCTGATATAATTTTCATTATTTTAATATTTGATAATTTATTACATTATTATATTCCATAACGTTAATTATAAAATATAAGAATAATTTTTTAATAATATTAGATATATGTTATCGTATGGTGTATTTAGATACTGCAATTGATTTTTATGACTATAAAAAAAATGATAGTTACTTGTGCCTTACCTTACGCTAATGGTTCTCTTCATATAGGGCACATGTTGGAACATATACAAGCAGATATATGGGTTCGTTATCAACGTATGCAGGGTAATCATGTATATTTTATTTGTGCGGATGATGCGCATGGAACTGCTATTATGTTGCAATCACAAAAACTTAATGTAGCGCCAGAAGAAATGATTGCCCAAATACAACAAGAACATAAACAAGATTGCTATGCATTTGGCATCAGCTATGATAACTATTATTCTACTCACAGCGAAGAAACTCGAGAATTATTAAATAATATCTATTTTCGATTAAAAAAAAATGGATTTATTACATCTAAATCTATTTATCAATTATATGACTCTGAAAAAAAAATATTTTTACCAGATCGCTTTATAAAAGGTGTATGTCCAAAATGTAAAGCATCAGAACAATACGGAGATAATTGTGAAATATGTGGCGCTATTTATACATCTTTAGATCTTATAAACCCAAAATCAGTTATTTCTGGAAAATCGCCAATAATACGAAAATCTGAACATTTATTCTTCGATTTACCAGCTTTTACCGATACATTACATACATGGATACGATCTGGAAGTATACAAAAGGAAGTAGCCAATAAAATAGAAGAATGGTTTAAATTAGGTTTAAAACAATGGGATATTTCTAGAGATGCACCATATTTTGGATTTAAGATTCCTAATACTTTAGAAAAATATTTTTATGTCTGGATGGATGCTCCCATAGGATATATGGGAACTTTTAAAAACTTATGCAAAAAAAATAAAAATATATCCTTCAAAGATTTTTGGAATTTAAACTCCAAATCAGAATTATATCATTTTATAGGTAAAGATATTATTTATTTTCATAGCCTATTTTGGCCTGCCATTTTATTAGGTAGTCAATTTCGTAAACCAACTAACATATTTGTTCATGGACACGTTACTGTAAATGGATCCAAAATATCAAAATCTAGAGGAACATGTATTAATGTCAGTACTTATTTATCACATTTAAATCCAGATTATTTGAGATATTATTATGCTACAAAGCTTTCATCTCATATTAACGATATAGATTTAAATCTAAAAGATTTCACCAGCAAAGTAAATGCGGATATTATTAATAAGGTATTGAATCTAGCATCTAGAAATTCCGGGTTTATACTCCAATACTATGGAGGGAAATTAGCAAGCACATTAGCAAATCCAGTTCTATATGATATATTTATTGAATCTAAGCACTCTATAGGAGAATTATTTCAAAAAAGAGAATTTAATTACGCAATGCGTAAAATAATGAAATTAGCAGATGAGGCTAATTTCTATATAGATAAAACCGCTCCATGGATTATTGCAAAAAATCCAAACCATAAAAAAGAGGCTTTATCCATTTATTCTATGGGTATTCAATTATTTCGTATTATTATGATATACCTAAAACCTGTCTTGCCTAAATTGGCTAAATATAGTGAAAATTTCCTCAATACTAATCTTACATGGGAGAGTCTTTCTACACCATTATTAAATCATCGAATTAATAAATTTAAAATATATTTTTTACGGATTAGTTCCGATCAAATTTCATCTATAGAAAAAAAATCACGATAACATGACTATTAATTATAAATATATAAATAAATTTGCTACTATAAAAATTATTTACAATATCAAACTACACAAAAAATTTAAGCTTTATTAATAAACATACATCTTAGTTTTAAAGATGTATCATACATAAATTTTTTATAAATTTATGTATGATACAATAAAATTATTACTATTATCTTTTTAAATAATCCATATATATGAATGTACAATACAACAATTATGAAAAGTTCAAATTAGCAAACATATCTTCTTTATTAAAACAATTGTAAACACTATTGCATCATCCTATAATTTAGGATTACTATAATCTTAAATACTTAAACATAATCAAAATAACAATTAATCAACAACGATCAATAAAATGAGAATAAACAATTAAAATTTAATCATCAAAATTATCTCTCACATCTACGCACTATCATCCGTTTAATTTAATTTATTTTATCTATATAAAAATTTAAATACATAAAACTAACATAAACAAAAATTTTTAGTATCTTATAATTCTCCTATTTAGTTTTTTAATACAAATAAATACAACTTTCATTAAAATTTATATCTTTACTATGTATAGAATACTATACATCACAAAATCTATTTATTTTAGCCATTATTTTAAATAAACAAAATGAATTGATTTTTTATATTATAAATAGTATTACGTCACAATATCAGTTTGTAGTTTTAATTTGAAAATAAGAAAAGCTTTTAAAAAATAAAAATATCTTATAAACAAAATATAATACTTAATATTACAACATAATAGATAATTTTAAGTAATTCCTGTATCTTACAAGTTTTCGTTTTCCTGACATGTAAATACTATAAATTTTATAATAAATAAGATTTAATGATTATAATATGTAATTGTATGTAAAAACTCTTTTCTAATATTTACATTTGACTCAAATACACCTCCTAATGAAATAGTAGTTGTAGTGCTGTTAATATCATGTATACCTCTAGATTTTACACAATAATGTACTGCATCAATAAATATTGCCACATCATTAGTATTAAGTAATGTTTGTAATGCTAAAGCAATTTGTTTTGTCAATCGTTCTTGTAGTTGTGGTCTTTTAGAAAAAAACTGTACTATTCTATTTATTTTTGATAAACCAATCACTTTTTTTTTTGGAATATAAGAAACAGTAACTTTACCATTAAAAACAATGAAATGATGTTCACAAGTACTAGTGATATTAATTCCTCGCACTGTGATCATTTCATGAATTTGCATTGTATTTTGAATAATTGCAATTTTAGGAAAATTTGAATAATCTAAACCTGAAAAAATTTCTTCTACATACATTTTAGCTATACGTTTGGGAGTATTTGACAAACTATCATGTTTCAAATCAAGATTAAGAAGATGCACAATAGCTTTCATATGATCTTCGATACGAAGTTTACGAATTTGAGTATTAATATTCAATGCAATTAGTGGGTTTTCTAACCCTTTTACTAATAAAGCATCACGTACTAATAACGCTTCTTGTGTCAAGATAGACATGCAGCAGCTTTCTCTAAAATAGATACTTTTACGAATTTTTTGGTATAGTATAATACCTATAATAATATTAAAACAACCGACACAACTAAATTTATATTAATAAATACTAAAACCTTAAATTTAATTACTATAAAACTTACAATCAATATATATTCATTTTACATTGCTCAATCTTTACTTATATAATTATACCTATTTCATAATATCATCTGTATATAATACATATCTTCCATTATATTACATAATAAAAATAATCTAATAAAAATTTAAATAAAAATAACACATATCGTAATTATCATCTTGTTCCTATCTATATAGAACAAGATTTAATTATTTAAAATATGAACCTATATCACATTTATTCATTGTATTATTTATAATATGTATCTATATTATCATTTAATTTCCATAAATAAAAATAAATAATTGTTCGTGCATTACATAAATAGCATAACAAACACTAAAACCACTTTCCGAAAATAAATTTAATTAAAATTTATATTGTGATTGTTAAATATATATACTTACAATCTAAAACGTATAAATTTTAATTTTTAATGAAACAACACACCACTATAGATTATAAATAAAAAAATTTACAATAAAATTGTATAAAATATAATAACAACATTTTATTACAAAATTACCATTTTATAATACAATATATATTGACATATTTGACACTAAAAAATTATTGTACCAACAATATAATTATATAAACTTAATACCATAAAAATGGTAATTTATAATTTATTTATATTATTAAAATCATGCCCAAAATAATTCACACATACAATATAAAAATATTTATCAAAATAATATTATAATGCAAACATAATTTTATATTTTACAGGTATTAAATCAATGCTAACAATCAAAGCTAACTTGCGTACTTATCACAAAAAAAGCGCATCAAGACGCTTACGTAAACAAAACAAATGTCCAGCTATTGTCTATAGAAAAGACAATAAAGAAAATTTGTCCATTATACTAAATCAAAATGACATTTTGCATCCTAATTCTGTAGCACAACTATATAAAAATAATCTAGTGCTATTATTTATTGAAAATAAAGAATCCATTACAGTTAAAGTACAAGAAATACAATATCATCCTTTCAAACCCAAACCAATTCATATTGATTTCATACATATTTAATGATAAATGATAAATAATACATTTATTTATAATAACTATAACCTATCAAGACATAATTTTTTTAATTAAACCATAGGCCTGCTTTATTATTGTAATACAGAAATAATATAAAAATGATATAAGTTAAATAAGATTAGCTTATATACAATATTAAACAATCTATTTTATAGTTAACGAAATATTCATGCATGCATATGTTTTATACACATTTTTACTAATTAAAATGAAATAAAAGAACAACGCGATATATAACATATAAGGTTCAATTTCTACAAATAAAAAATTTAAAATTATATATAAGATATATATATTTATATTTGCAAAAATTAATTTTTGTGTTTTCACTAATTTTTATTAGTAAATAAGTAATAAAACCCAAAAACGGCATGTGGCGTAGTTTGGTAGCGCGCCGTCATGGGGTGACGGAAGTCAGAGGTTCAAATCCTCTCATGCCGAAAATACTTTAATAAATCGCTATCTGCATGATAAAAACAATTGTTTTTATCATGCATATCTAATGCCAACTCTATCAATTTAGTAATTAATTTTTGAAAATTTAACCCACTTATCTCCCATAATTTAGGATACATACTGTCATAAGTGAATCCAGGCAAAGTATTCACTTCATTCAAAAAAATCTGATTGTCTGAAGTTAAAAAAAAATCTACACGAGCCATTCCAGAACAATTTAATATTTGAAATGCACGTAAAGTAATACTACGAATCTCATCACTTATTAAATCATTAACTAAAGCCGGTATCAGGATCTGAACATCGCGTGCTATATATTTATCATAATAAGTATAAAAATTTTTATTCGCCAATATAATTTCACCACACACGCTAATCTCCGGATTATCATTACCCAATACTGCGCACTCTATCTCCCTTCCAATAATAGCTGGTTCTATCAATATTTTGTGACTAAAATAAAAAGCTTTTTCCAATGCTTGATTAAAATATTTACGACTGGTAACTTTTGAAACTCCTATTGATGATCCTTGATTCACTGGCTTTACAAAAAAAGGCAACCTAAAAGTAGAAACAAGATCATCAAAATCTATATTATGTTGATCATTTACTAAAAAAGTTTTAAATGGCACTACTGATAGGCCTGCATCACGCAATAAACGTTTAGACACATCTTTATCCATACCTATAGATGAACTTAAAACATGAGAACCAACAAATGGTAAATTCATCATACACAATAAACCCTGTAAAGCTCCATCTTCTCCTAATGTTCCATGAACTATAGGAAAAATAACATCAAATTTTATATAATCATTTATATATTTAGTATTAGATGCAAAGCGATGAGGATAGATTTGTAATAATATTGAAATATATGTATCATCTTCATAACAAAATAAAGTATCAAAATTTCTATTTTTTAGATGCCAACATCCCTTTTTATCTATCCACAAAATAATTACTTCAAATCGACATATATCAATAGATTGAGCAATACATATAGCCGATTTTAATGAAATTTCATGCTCTAAGGAACGCCCTCCACAAATAATCCCAATACATAATTTGGACATACACTATATTCCTCAATACACATATTATTATGTACTGTACTAAAAACAAAGGCGAATTATATATAAATAATAATTCGCCTTTGTTTTTAGTACAGTACATAAGCGAAACAACTAAAATACATAGGCTACTCCTAATGCAATAATATCATCTGGATTAATATTAGACGCATCAGTAAAACTATTTTTATTTAGTAAATCAATTCTATAATCTATAGTAGTACAAATGTTTTTATTAAACACATAACTAGTTCCAACTGTAATGCATTTTTTTAAAAAATTACTATAACCACTTTCTAAATCACTAACTTTTGAATGTAAATAAGATACAGAAGGACGTAATCCAAAATCAAATTGATACTGAGCTACTAATTCCACATTCTTTGCCTTATTAACAAACCCATAAATATTTTCTGGAGTAATATTATCACAAAAACTTCCAAATGGTGTCATATTATAAGTCTCTCCATAAGTAGCTGCAACATACATCCCTTTTCCATCATATTTTATTCCAAAAGAAAACGCTTCAGCATTATCATTACCGCCTCCGCCATTATTATCTAAAACATTCTGTTCAAAAATACGCTTACTATTAGCATAGGCAGCAGATGCTGCGAATCCATTATCTAGTGCATAAGACGCAGATACTCCATATCCCTCTCCATTAGCTGTTTTTAAAGTACGACCCGTTTCCTTATTAACATCATTTTTACCTTGATATTGCAAAGCAAAATCTAAACCATTTACAAAACCAAAAAGGTCTTTATTACGATATGTAACCACGTTTGAACTACGATTAGATAAAAAATTATCTATAAGTGATATATCTCCGCCAAATCCCGGTATTACATCCGTCCATGATCCCACATCATATAGCACTCCATAATTCCGTCCATAATCAATACTTCCAAAATCTCCAAATTTTATTCCGGCATAGCCAAGCAACACCTTACCGCTATTACTTACATTAATTCCTTCAACATTTTTTAAAGAAATTTCATGTTCCCACATACCAAAACCTACAATTTTATCATTAACATACGTTTTTCCAGAAAATCCATATCTTAAAAATGAATTATCCCCATCTTTAGTATTTTCTCTAGAAAAATAATGACCTCCAATAATACTACCAAACATATTTAATATATTTCCATCTTTATTATAAACTTCAGCAGCCCCAGCGGTAGTGCTTGCCATAACCATAGTCGCAACCAGGCTAGTAAAACACCGTAATTTCATATTTATACCTCATCATGTAATAAGTAATACTACTAACAACTCAATGCCTAAATCTAACATTAATTTTTTTAGTAACAATCAACATATATTAATACCTATTAATATAGGTTGCATACTAAAACAATTTAATACTCTTATAATATATTAATCATATTATAATATTAAAATAAGATAAAATTTTCAAACAACCCAACCACGTTCAACAATACATATCAAAAAATAAACTTTTTTGTATGACAAAACACCCCCTCCAAAATAATATTTATAAATATAATTTATTATCTAATAAATAACTATTCTCCTATCTATTATAAATGACCTATCTAATAATTTCTATCATTAAACATCATATTACGTCTAGTCATTATATTCAACATGAATAATAAATGATTTTCTCATAATTTAAATTATATATATTACCCTTACCTAAATTTAGATCACTACCGTTCTCAATTAATTATTTGATCAATCATCAAGTAATTATCTAAATTTTAATTTTTATAAATAATCACTATATAATCACATACATACTAACAATATGTATCAAATAACATACAACTAAGCAATGCGGAATATAACATTAATTTCAAGGAAATAAAATATTTCAAATTTGTTTAATACACTTTATCATCAAAAAAGTTAATAACTGACATCACCATCAAATTATTATATACTGAATCAATAAAAAACCCATTTTCACTCTACAGATTCCACAACACGCTGTAATCCAACTACACGTTCATCATGAGCAATACGAATTAACATCACTCCTTGAGTATTACGTCTAATAATATTAACTTCAGAAACACGAGTACGAACCAATCGACCTGAATCAGTAATCATTACTATTTGATCAACTTGATTTACTTGTACAGCACCAACTACATTACCATTTCGCTCCGTAACTTTAATAGAAATAACACCTTGAGTAGCACGCGACTTAATTGGATACTCCGATTGATTAGTACGTTTTCCAAAACCATTTTGAGTAACAGTAAGAATAGAACTCTTATCTTTCGGTATAATCAAAGATACCACACGATCACCTTGTAATAAATGAATACCTTTTACCCCAATCGCTGAGCGTCCCACACTACGTACTTGTGTTTCTTTAAACCGAACAACTTTTCCATAAGCAGTAAACAACATGACTTCATTACTACCATCAGTTATATCAGCACCAATTAATTCATCACCATCATTAAGATTCAGCGCAATAATACCAACATTACGTGGTCGACTAAATTCAGTAAGTGATGTTTTTTTTACAACTCCACTACTAGTTGCCATAAAAACTTGATATCCTGATGTATAATTCTGAATAGGTAAAATAGCAGTAATCCGTTCATTTATATCCAATGGTAACAAATTAATAATCGGCTTACCTCGTGATCCACGACTAGCTTCTGGCAATCGATAAACTTTCATCCAATATATACGCCCATAATTAGAAAATAATAAAATTGTATCATGAGTATTAGCTACTAATAATCGAGTAATAAAATCTTCTTCTTTAATTCGTGTTGCTAATTTTCCCTTCCCCCCTCTTTTTTGTGCTTCATAATCTGTTAATGGTTGATATTTAACATAACCTTGATATGATAAAGTCACTACTACATCCTTTTGATCAATCAAATTTTCAACATTAATATTTTCAATATTAGTACTAATTTCAGTACGACGCAGATCATTATATTCTTCTTTTATAGTCAATAATTCTTGTCGGATTACTGCCATCAGACATTTTTGATCTTTTAAAATAGAAATCAAATTTTTTATTTTCTCTAGCAAACTACTGTGCTCTTTTAATAATTTTTTATTTTCTAAAGTGGTAAGTTTATGCAATTTCAAATCTAAAATAGCTTGAGCTTGATCTTTAGTAAAATAATATTGATTATTACGAATCACATTATTTACTTCTGATTGATCAAATTCAGTAAAATTAATAAAATTTGTTTGTCTCATATCAATAATATTACTTAATTTCCAGGATGACGACATTAAAACAGAACTAGCTTCTGTAGAACTATCAGATTTACGAACAAGCTCAATAATCGAATCAATATTAAATAATGCAGTAGCTAATCCCTCTATAATATGAATACGACTACGGGCTTTTTTTAATTCAAACATAGCACGACGTACTACTACTGAACGACGATGGTATACAAAAGCAGACAAAACATCCTTTAATGACATAATCTTGGGTTGACCTTGATGTAAAGCTACCATATTAATACCAAACGAAGTTTGTAACGGAGTTAAAGAATACAAATTATTTAAAATAATCTCACTAATCGCATCACGTTTAATTTCAATAACTATTCTCATACCATCTTTATCAGATTCATCACGCAAATTATATATTCCCTCAATGCGTTTTATTTTTGCCAGTTCAGCAATTTTTTCCAGCAATCGAGCCTTATTAACTTGATAGGGAATTTCATATATTACAATAGACTCACGACCACTTTTCACATCAGTCTCAATTTCTGCTCGAGCACGAATAGAAATTTTACCTCGTCCAGTACTGTATGCCTCTTGAAGACCACTGCAATCATTAATAATAGCAGCAGTAGGAAAATCCGGACCTGGAATATATTGCATTAATCCTTCAATAGTGATATCTTCATTATCTATAAATGCTAAACATCCATTAATTACTTCAGAAAGATTGTGCGGAGGAATATTTGTAGCCATCCCCACAGCAATTCCAGCAGAACCATTAATTAAAAGATTCGGAATTCTAGCAGGTAACACTCCTGGGATCTTGTCAGTACCATCATAATTAGATTCATAATCTACAGTTTCTTTATCTAAATCTAATAACAATTCGTTTGCTATTTTAGACATACGTACTTCAGTATAACGCATAGCTGCTGCTGGATCTCCATCTACTGATCCAAAATTACCCTGTCCATCTACCAAAGCATAACGCATTAAAAAAGGCTGTGCCATACGTACAATCGTTTCATATACTGCAGCATCTCCATGAGGATGATATTTTCCAATGACATCACCTACTATTCTAGCTGATTTTTTATAACCTCTATTCCAATAGTTACCAAGCACTTGCATAGCAAATAACACACGCCGATGTACAGGTTTTAATCCATCTCGTACATCTGGTAATGCACGTCCAACAATTACCGACATAGCATAATCTAAATAAGAACGAGTTAATTCTTCTTCTACATCAATCTGTGTAATTTCTTTGGCAAAATTATTCATGCATTTATATCCTCTATTTATTCTTCTTTAGTTATATTTATACTAGCAATTAACTTAAATCATCTATAATCTATAATATAAACCATTTAACAAAATAAAATCATTCCACAAAAATAAATGCATTTATCATTATATACATATCGTCATAATTTATGATCATATTTTAATAAACTAATAGGTTTTATGAATCATTTATATTGCTAAAATAAATATATAAAATTTCACAGTTATTATTTTAGGAAAATCTTAACATGAAAGACATAATTATCGATAAACTTACAGTAAATCAGAAAAATATAAATAAAAAAGAAATTAATAAATTTAATACATCTTTATCTCAATGGTGGGGCCCTTGCAACATATTTAAACCATTACATCATATCAATTTGACACGTTTCAATTACATTATTGAACACAGTAATGGACTATTTGGTAAAAAAGTATTAGACGTTGGATGCGGCGGAGGTATTTTATCAGAAAGTATGGCACAAGCAGGAGCGAAAGTTATTGGATTGGACATAAGTACTTCTGCTTTAGAAGCAGCAAAATTACATGCCTTAAACCAAAACCTAAATATTCACTACATACAAGAAACAGTAAAAGATCATGCTAGCAATCATATTGATTACTATGATGTAATAACCTGTATGGAAGTGTTAGAACATGTACCAGATCCTATATCAATTATTTATGACTGTTCCACCATGATTAAAATAAATGGATCAGTATTTTTTTCCACATTAAATCGCACTTTTAAATCATGGATATTAATTATAATAGGCGCTGAATATTTCTTACGCCTGATCCCAAAAGGCACTCACAATTTTAACAAATTTATTACTCCATCTGAGCTACTAGACTGGATTGACTCTACTATCTTAGAAGAACAAAACATCACTGGCTTATATTATAATCCCTTCACAAATCAATGTACCTTAATACACAACGTTGATACAAACTATATTTTGCACACTCAACGAAAATAAATACTCCTATATCTAAACAAAGATATTAATATAATTACTCTAATAAATATTTATACTATTAAAATAAACAATATTTCCAATAATCTATTAAAACGAAATGCATTTGTTTCGATACGTTTAAAATTAAAAAATAATATAATATAATGTGATAATGGGCTTTTGCGACAAAATTAATTTTCAAATATTTATACCAAATTGAAATAATATAACATTCTTCACTTATATTACTATGTAATTATTATTATTTTTATACATAAAAATTATAATGTCATCACTAATTCATTATTGTACTACAAATCTAAGTTATAATTTATTCATAACGAATTACTGTGACTAATACTATTAGTATTTTAAAATAGGCATGTACTTATATGAATCAAACGCTACTAGTTACTAAACGAAATGGTCATCACGAACCTATTAATCTTGAAAAAATTCACCGAGTTATTAATTGGGCCGCCAAAGGCCTTAAAAAAGTTTCTGTTTCACAAGTAGAATTACGTTCTCACATACAATTTTATAACGGAATAAAAACTTCTGATATTCAAGAAACTATTATAAAATCAGCAGCAGACTTGATTTCTGAAGAAGAACCAGACTACCAATACCTAGCAGCGCGCTTAGCAGTATTTCATTTACGTAAAAAAGCTTATGGACAATTTGAACCACCAAAGCTTTACAATCATGTATTACGATTGGTAAAAATTGGTAAATATGATAAACATTTACTAAATGATTACAATGTGGAAGAATTTGAGAAAATGGATACATTTATTGATCATTGGCGGGATATGAATTTTTCATATGCTGCTATAAAACAATTGGAAGGAAAATACTTAGTGCAAAATCGAGTAACTGGAGAAATTTATGAAAGTGCTCAGTTTTTATATATATTAACCGCAGCTTGTTTATTTTCTAAATATCCTCAAAAAACTCGCATGAGTTATATCAAAAAATTTTATAATGCAATTTCAACTTTCAAAATTTCTTTAGCAACACCTATTATGTCTGGAGTACGTACACCTACACGCCAATTTAGCTCCTGTGTATTAATCGAATGTGATGACAGTCTTGATTCTATCAATGCAACATCTAGCGCTATTGTAAAATATGTTGCACAACGCGCTGGGATCGGTATTAATGCTGGACGCATTAGAGCATTAGGTAGTCCAATACGTAATGGAGAAGCATTTCACACTGGATGTATTCCATTCTATAAACATTTTCAAACAGCAGTAAAATCATGTTCTCAAGGAGGCGTGCGCGGTGGAGCCGCTACATTATTTTATCCCATTTGGCATTTAGAAATAGAAAATTTACTTGTTTTAAAAAATAATCGTGGAATCGATTCTAATCGAATACGCCATTTAGACTATGGCGTACAAATTAATAAATTAATGTATCAACGCCTCATTCAAGGAAAACATATTACACTATTTAGTCCATCCGATGTCCCCGGATTATATGAAGCTTTTTTTACTAATCAAAATGAATTTGAGCGATTATATAATATATATGAAAATAATCGCAATATTAGACACCGAAAAATAAAAGCAATAGAACTGTTCTCTTTAATGATGCAAGAAAGAGCCTCTACTGGAAGAATTTATATTCAACATACAGATCACTGTAACACTCATAGCCCCTTTAACAGTATCACTACACCAATTCGTCAATCGAATTTATGCTTGGAAATAACGTTACCAACAAAACCTTTAAATAATATTAATGACTATCATGGTGAAATTGCCTTATGCACATTATCTGCTTTCAATCTTGGTAATATTGAAAATCTTGATGATTTATCTGAACTATCTACTCTGATAGTACGTGCTCTTGATGCTCTATTAGATTATCAAGATTACCCTATTCCTGCTGCACAACGTAGCGCTATAAGAAGACGTTCTTTAGGAATTGGAGTAATTAATTACGCTTATTATCTAGCTAAACATGGGGTACGTTATTCAGATGGCAGTGCTAATAAACTAACACATCGTACTTTTGAAGCTATTCAATATTACCTGTTAAAAGCCTCTAATAATTTAGCCAAAGAAAAAGGATCTTGTGAGTGGTTTAATGATACTTCGTATGCAAAAGGCATACTACCTATTGATACATATAAAAAAGACCTCAATTTTTTTATCAATGAACCATTACATTATAACTGGGAAGATTTACGTGCTGAAATCAGACAATATGGATTACGAAATTCTACATTATCTGCATTAATGCCATCGGAAACTTCGTCACAAATTTCCAATGCTACTAATGGCATAGAACCTCCTAGAGGTTATATTAGCATAAAAACTTCAAAAGATGGAGTTTTACGACAAGTAGTACCTGAGTTTATTAGACTAGAATCCGCTTATGAATTACTATGGCAAATACCAAACAATCGAGGATATCTACAATTGGTAGGAATTATGCAAAAATTTATTGATCAATCCATTTCAACTAATACTAATTATGATCCATCTCGTTTTCCAGAATCCAAAGTTCCCATGAAACAACTACTTTCAGATCTATTGTATGCATATAGACTTGGTATTAAAACATTATACTATCATAATACTCGTGATGGCACTCAAGATACGCATAAAATGCTATCACATAATCAATCCAATATATGTGCTAGTGATGCTTGTGTAATTTAAAAATACGGTTACTATTATCTACAGTCCAAACCATATATTCATGTTTTGCTTTAATATAGGAACAAAGATGACTTATACAACTTTCTCTCAAAATAAAAATAATCAACTACTTGAGCCAATGTTTTTGGGGCAACCAGTGAATATTGCTCGATTTGACCAACAAAAACATTCCATTTTTGAAAAACTAATCGAAAAACAACTTTCTTTTTTTTGGCGTCCAGAAGAAATAGATATTTCTAAAGATCGAATAGATTTTCAATCATTACCAGAACACGAAAAACACATTTTCATTAGCAATTTAAAATACCAAACATTATTAGATTCTATTCAAGGACGCAGCCCCAATATAGCTCTATTACCATTAATTTCAATACCAGAACTAGAAACTTGGGTAGAAACTTGGTCATTTTTTGAAACTATCCACTCCCGTTCTTATACTCATATTATTCGTAATATTGTTAATCATCCATCCTTAATATTCGATGATATTATCAATAACAAAGAAATTTTGAAACGCGCAAAAGATGTTGCAATGTACTATGATAATTTAATTGAATTAACCAGTTATTATCATATTTTAGGGCCTGGAATCCATCGTATTAATAATAAAACTATCACAGTAAACTTACATGAACTCAAAAAAAAGTTATATTTATGTCTAATTAGCGTTAACGTATTAGAAGCTATTCGTTTTTATGTAAGTTTCGCTTGCTCTTTTGCATTTGCTGAACGAAAACTCATGGAAGGTAACGCAAAAATCATACGATTTATAGCCCGTGATGAGGCCTTACATTTAAACTCTACTCAACATATCCTTAATCTAATGCGCTCTGGATTAGATGATCCAGAAATGGCTGACATCAGTTCAGAATGTCAAGAAGAAAGTTATGAGCTATTCTTAATGGCTGCAGAACAAGAAAAAAATTGGGCTAAATACTTGTTCAAGGATGGTTCTATGATAGGTTTAAACAAAGACATACTATGTCAATATATTGAATACATTACCAATATGCGTATGCAGGCAATCGGGCTGAAAATGCCCTTTAACACTAAATCTAATGTAATACCCTGGATCAATTCTTGGTTATCATCGGACAATGTTCAAGTAGCACCCCAAGAAGTAGAAGCTAGTTCTTATCTAGTAGGTCAAATTGATTCTAATATTAAAGATGATGAATTTAATGATTTTCAACTGTAAAATATTTATTTTTTCAAAAAAATATCTAAACATACGATTTTCTCATAACAATAACACATATCGATCTTTATTAGAAGCATTAGAAATACACCATATACCACTGATAAATTATCAATGCCGATCAGGTTATTGCGGAAGTTGCCGAGCCTTATTAATAAAAGGAAAAGTACGATATCATACAGAACCTTTAAGTTATATTAATTCTAATGAAATTCTGACTTGCTGTTGTGCTCCTATAGAACATATTATATTAAAATTGTTATAAACACATGTTTAAAGTAGTATTCTCATTAAAATATATATACATACAGAAATTAATTGCTTAAATTATTAACATTATTTATGTATTAAAATTTATAGTAATGTTTTATTGTTTAAAATGATCCAATCACATTACCTGAATGTATAAAATGAATAAAATAAATCATAGGTCGTGGATATACTCCTAAAAATAATATAAAAAAAGATACAATAATCACTAATATTCCATATGGAGTAATAATCCAACTAGACGTAGAATTAGAATTAATACTAAGACAATTTCTACTAGGATTAAGATATAAATTTATTATTATTCTTAAATAATAAATTATACTAATAACACTGCTCATTGCTATAAAGATAGTAAGCCACCATAGTTGACTATTCACCCCTAATACAAATAAATAAAATTTACCAATAAAACCTAATGTCATCGGTATTCCTGCTAAAGATAATATTATAATTGTAAATAATACTGATAACATTGGTTGACGCCAAAAAAGACCACGATATGTCAATAATACATCTGTTGTATACGCATCAGCACAAAAAACTGACATAATAGCAATCACACCAAATGCCCCTATATTAGCAAGCAAATAGCTTATCAGATAAACACCAATGGCTTCTAAAGCCATTGGATTAGTTTGTAATGCTGCAATTACACCAATTAATGTATAACCTATATGTGCAATCGAAGAATAAGCTAAAACCCGCTTAATATTATTTTGTTTAATGGCCATTAAATTTCCAAATAGCGTTGAACAACATGCAGTGCCTGATAAAAATATATAAAATATCTTATTATACTGATCAGGAAAAATCATAAACAATCGTATCAAAACTGATATTATAGCTATTTTGCTACTAGTTGTTAGATATAACGATACTGAAGAAGAAGCTCCTTGATATACATCAGGAGTCCATAAATGAAATGGAACCAATGACAATTTAAATCCAAATCCAACCATCACCATGCCCAATCCTATAATTAATAACAGTATAGACTGGTGCGATGTGATAAGATGTAGTACACGGCTAATGCCAGTAAAAGATAAACAGCCAGTTGCAGCGTATATTAATGCTATACCAAACAATATAAATGATGAGGATATCCCAGATAATATAATATATTTAATACTTGCTTCTAAAGAAAATTTTTTAAAGAAAGAATAACCTATCAATCCAAATAACGGTAATGAAATTAATTCTATTCCTAAAAACAATATACCCAAATGACTAGTACTTGCTAATAACATCCCACCAATACTAGAAATAAGTAATAACAAATAAAATTCATCACGATTACTTGGATAACTCAATAACCAATTATAAGCCAATATAGCACTTGCTAAACTAGAAACCAATACTAATATTATATATAATATAGCAAAATTATCGATACATATTGATTGAAAAATATTTTGAACACCTTGATGCTGTACTATTCCAAGTGATACTATTGCTACACTCAATCCAAATATTGTCAATAAAGCATGTAAAAATAAGTTACGACGATATGAAATAGATAGCATAATAATAATTATTGTTATTCCAATAATTAGTACAGGCAATAATGCGATTATTTGTATCCAAGTTATTATCATTAAGAATTATAGCCCTATTATGTTACAATATGATTATATTAAATAGTTGTATCCTTTTAACCAAACATAAATACTTTGCATAGTCATACAAGAAGTATCCAAAATATATTGCGGGTAAAAACCAAGTAAAAAAATACATGATAACAATATTATAATGATGCACTTTTCTCGTAATGTCATACTCATTAATAACCTACTTCTACTGACCGTGGCAATTAATATTGGACCAAAATTCATACGTTGTATCAAAATAAGAGAATAAATTGATGAAAATAGTATCCCAAAGCAAGCTAGTATTGTAATTACAGGAACTACTTTAAAACTACCAAACAAAATAGCTACTTCTCCAATAAAATTTCCAGTCCCCGGTAATCCTAATGTTGCCGCTGCAAAACATAAATAAAATGCAGGAATTAAATGCACACGATTCCATAGTCCTCCCATTAAACGTATATCTCTAGTATGTATGCGTTCATATAATTGACCACAAAGTATAAACATTCCAGCAATTGTTAAACTATGAGAAATCATGTGTATAACAGCACCTTGATATGATAATTGAACGCCACTATAAATTGCGATCAATACAAATCCCATGTGAGATATACTAGCGTATGCAATTAAACGCTTAACATCAGTTTGTACAAATGCCATACAGGCTCCATAAAAAATATTTAATAAACCTAAACACATAGCAATTGGGGCAAAAGATTTAGAAGCACAAGGAAATAACGGCAAAACAAATCGGAAAAATCCATAAGCTGCTGTTTTTAATAAAATTCCTGCTAAATCTACTGAACCAGCAGTAGGAGATTGACTATGAACATCTGGTAACCATGCATGAAATGGAACGATTGGCATTTTTACTGCAAAAGCAAAAAAAAACCCTAACATAATCAAATATTCCATATTCGATGATAATATCGTATTCAATAAATCTTGATAACCAAAAGACCACACCCCGTGTATATTATAATTTATAGAAACAAGAGTAATAATAGAAACTAACATTAATAATCCACTAAATTGAGTATAAACAAAAAATTTAGTAGCAGTATTAATACGATCACTTCTATTCACTTCTTTATGTCCCCATAAAGATATTAAAAAATACATCGGAACAAGCATTATTTCCCAGAAAAAAAAGAATAAAAACATATCAATTGACAAAAAAACACCGATAACTCCGCCTAAAATCCATAATAAATTGAGATAAAAAAGACCTTGATAACGATTAATTTCACGCCAAGAACATAACACTGCCATACATCCTAAAAAACCGGATAATGTCACCATTAATAAAGAAAATCCATCTAACGCTAAATGAAAATTAATCCCGAACCTTGGAATCCAAGGATATATACATTCTAATTGCCATTGAGGAAATACATACCCTTCTGAGTATATATCCAACACATGATTACACTTATTTTTCCATAAAAACAAAGTGATAAAAAATGTTATACCCATTCCAAATAAAGCAAACCAACGAGGCATCGAATGCCCTATTCGCTCTGATTGCCAACATAACAATCCAAAAGTAAAAGGAATAAATATTAAAATAAGTAATAACATACTATTTTACTTTTCTCTCTGAAACATACATACTAACATTTTATACTTTCTACACATTTATCCAATAATATTAAACTAACTTAGATATGATCATACGTTAAAATCATGATGAATATAATTACTGCTCCTATATTCATTGCAACTATATACCAATTTAGCTTTCCATTTGCACTCAATACTAAACCACTCTTAAGCCAACACAATAATGATATGAAAATATTTATAATTATATTAACTGGATCAGAATAAGATAATTTTTTTGTTATAAACAAATATGGTTTTACAAATACTAATTTATACAACCAATCAAACCCCCATCCATAGTAACATAACAATATTATGTATCTCTTTACTATTTCAGATAAATGAGGCTTAACAATCTGTCCTGTAATGCTATTTAAAGAATCCAGCCAAAAAATTGAAGCGAACCAAATACCAAAAATCACTAAAAAACTAGATGCTATTTCAAAATATATTTGGCTATAATTACATATCGTATTGGTATCAGTACCTACGATATCTACTGATAAAGGTAATTTTATCCATCCACCAATACAAGTAGATAACAACAGCAATGCAACTAAAGGAAAATTTTGAGTAATTTTATTACATATACGTGGCTCTATTTTATTAGAACCATGAAACACAACAAAAATCATACGAAACGTATAAATAGGTGTCAAAAATATTCCTATTAATCCCGAAAACAGAAAAAAATAATCATGATTAACTAAAGTTTTTAACATAATTAATTCTTTTGAATAAAATCCAGCAGTAATTATAGGTACTCCAGATAAAGATGCACCACCTATTAAAAAACATATATAAATGAAAGGTATAGATTTATATAATCCTCCCATTTTAAAAATATTTTGTTCATATCTACAAGAATAAATTAATGAACCTGCCGCTAAAAATAACAATGCTTTAAAAAAAGCATGTGTTACTAAATGAAACATAGCAGCTCCCCAATGACGTCCTCCCAAGGCTAAAAACATGTATCCTATCTGGCTAATAGTAGAATATGCTAAAATTTTTTTAATATTACTTTGTAATAACGCTGAACAACCGAATAACACTATAGTCAATGAACCGATAACACCAATCAAATATAAAATATTTGGAGCCATCAAAAAAAAATTATTCATACGAATTATTAAATATACACCAGAAGTCACCATAGTAGCTGCATGGATTAATGCAGACACCGGAGTTGGACCAACCATAGCGCTTGTTAGCCAGGTTTGTAAAGGTAACTGAGCCGATTTACCTACTGCTCCAATAAGCAACATAAAAGATATCCATGTAGTATTACTAAAAAAATGATACGATGAAGGACATTTTAGTTCTAATGCTAACAGTCCACTAAAACTTAAGGTTTGATATTGATCAAAAATCATAAACAGCGCACATATCAAACATATATCTCCAAAACGAGTTATAATAAACGTCTTTAGTGCTGCCATTCCATTTCTAGAATCAAAATAATAAAACCCAACTAATAAATAACTACATAAACCTACTCCTTCCCATCCAAAATACATCAACAATAAATTATCAGATAATACTAAAAGTATCATATTTGCCATAAATAAATTAGTATAAGCAAAAAAACGAGAATAACCTTCACATCCACTCATATACCAAATAGCATATAAATGAATAATAAATCCCACTCCAGTTATTAATGATAACATTACCAAAGATAATCCATCTAACCTAAGCGCTACAGTAATACATAAAGCATGAATAGAAAACCACGTCCAAAGATTCTGAACAAACACAAAAGTCGTGTAATTACTAACATTCCAATAAAAATTAAACATTATACATACAGTAATACATAGCGATATACCTACCGTACCCACTCCTATTATAGCGGAAATATTTTCAGACCATTTTCCTTGAGAAATAGCTAATATAGTAAATCCTAAAAACGGAAACAGTATAGTTAAAAAAAGTAGACTCATCCACGCATCCCACTAATTTTATCAATTTGCAAGGTATTACAACGACGATATAATTGAAGTAATAAAGCTAAAGAAATGGCAGATTCAGAAGCAGCTAAAGTAATTACTAACATATACATAACTTGACCATCTGATTGCCCTAAATAAGATCCGACAATTACAAAAGCTGAAGCAGCCGAGTTAATCATAATTTCTAGTCCTAATAATATAAATAACATATTACGTCTTATTATTAGGCCTACTAATCCTAATATAAATAAAATTATAGATAAACTAAGACCATGCGATAAAGGGATCATATTTTTATTCTTGCGACTGATCAGAAACAATATAATTATCAGATAATTTATGATCTCGTGCTAAATGAAACACAGAGATTAATGCACTTAATAACAAAAATGATGCTAACTCTACCATTAATAGATATGGCCCAAATAATAAAATGCCAATTTGCTTTGAATCTACGATTGGTCTATTTACATCGATAAAACAATCTTTTAATCCAAAAGAAACATACAACAAAATAATAAGTAAAATACTTGTAAGTAATACAGCACCACAGCCTAATATAGGATTTAAAAATCTACTTTTTTTTTGTTCTATAAATGTAATAGTTTTTGCATTAAGCATCATTATTACAAATACAAATAAAATCATAATAGCTCCTGCATAAATAATAATCTCCACAGCACCAGCAAAAGATGCTCCTAAAGAAAAAAAATTACACGATATAGATATAAATGAAACTATTAAATATAATAAAGCATGTACCGGATGATAATGCACGATTACACATATTGTAGATATTATTGCTATAATACCAGAAACATAAAACAAAACTGTCATAATATATCACTCATTGCCCTTCTTAATTTTAAAATTAAGGCAATATATTTTTAACGCTTATAGGCCGTACTTCATTTTTTGCGTCTCCCTTTTTTTTATCCAATATTTCTTTGCCAGAAAATCGATAAAAATCATATTCTACATATTTACCAGGACCCGATATTAATAAATCAGATTTTTCATACACTAAATCGTTCCTTTTAAAATCACTCATTTCAAAATCTGAAGTTAACTGAATAGCCGCAGTTGGACACGCTTCCTCACACATACCACAAAAAATACACCTAGAAAAATTGATCCTAAAAAATTCTGGATACCATCGTCCATCTACAGATTCTCCCTTTTTTAAAGAAATACATCCTACTGGACAAGCTACAGCGCATAAATTACAAGCTACACACCGTTCTTGGCCTGAAGAATCTCGAGTCAATACAATACGACCACGATATCTATGTGATGGAATACACGGAACATCAGGATACATCTGAGTCTCACGCGGACTGAATGCCTGCATGCCTATCATCCAGATACTACGTAATATAGAACCGATATCTATAAAAATCTTTCTCAAATTCATTATATTTAACCTATATAAATAATTTATAATAAAATAATAACAGCAGTGATTAATAAATTAAACAACGTAACAGGCAAAAGAAACTTCCAACCTATCAACATAACTTGATCGTAGCGTGGACGCGGCAACGCCGCCCGTATTAATACAAATAACATTAAAAATAAAAAAGTTTTACCGACAAACCAGATAATAGGAGGAAGCCAAGGTCCTTGCCAACCACCAAAAAATAATGTTACAATAAATGATGAAATTACAATCATACTGATGTATTCAGAAATAAAAAACAAACTAAATTTAATACCAGAGTATTCAATATGATAACCAGCAGCTAGCTCTTGCTCTGATTCTGGTTGATCAAATGGATGTCTATGACACAAAGCTATACCTGCCAAAAAAAATGTAATAAATCCTAAAAATTGAGGAATTATATTCCATAAATATAGTTGATCTTCAACTATATTTTTTAAATTAAACGACCCAGATTTAGCAACTACACCCATTACAGATAATCCTAAAAACACCTCATAACTCAGAGCTTGCGCTGCAGCACGCACAGACCCAATTAAAGCATACTTATTATTACTTGCCCAACCTGCAAATAACACCGAATAAACCGTTAATCCTGACATCATAAGAAAAAATAATACTCCAATATTACAATCTAATATTACCCATGTAGGAGTAAACGGAATAATTAACACACTCATTAATGATGAAACAAAAGCTATTACTGGAGCTAAAATAAATATAAAACGATCAGAAAATGGAGGGACCCAATCTTCTTTAAACATGATCTTAATTAAATCAGCCCATAACTGCAATAATCCATTCCAACCTACCCGATTAGGACCATAACGATTTTGAAATAATGCTAACAATCTACGCTCTAAAAAACTCATATACGCACCACACGAAACTACCACTAACAAAATAATCATTGCATGAAGAACAGAAGAACACCAATGTATTGTAATAATTTCTGACGAACAAAAAATCATGATAATACCCCTTGAACGTCATACGCGTACATACCAGATAAAAATACAGGAATATTTGGAAACCCTAAAGGTAATCCAATATGTCCTTTAGGCAAATTAATGCTAAATTTTAGCGGTAAACATAAAATTTGTTCAGCGCACTTAAATTTAAGCAACATATTTTTTTGGATTTTTAATTGAACCGCATCTGATTGATTAATCATGACATAGGGATTTGGCATACAATCTTGAATACACTTAGATCGTTGAGAAGTTTCTTCACTTCCAAATAAATGCCAATAAGGCACTATTAACCATCGATCAATATTTTTAATGATTTTAAAAGATTGAGGAATTATATCGAACCAACTTAATCTCGAACTATTATTAGTATTTAATACACGTATTCCTGGATCTCCAGAATATAAATGCTCACCTACCTTATCTTGAAATTTATTCCAAGCTTGTGGAGAATTCCATCCTGGAGCCCATGCAAATGCTACTTGTTTATGCACAGATTGAACATTATGGCTCCCCT
Organism: Candidatus Blochmannia vicinus; assembly: GCA_030020825.1. Taxonomy (NCBI): domain Bacteria; kingdom Pseudomonadati; phylum Pseudomonadota; class Gammaproteobacteria; order Enterobacterales; family Enterobacteriaceae; genus Candidatus Blochmanniella; species Candidatus Blochmannia vicinus (nom. nud.). The sequence goes on along the minus strand of CP125213.1, from coordinate 662,883 downwards.
CCATAGAAAAAGAAAACATCGTATTCTCATCTTTTGATATGTAAGGTTCATGTACATCAACGTTAGTATGTATAGCCGTTCGCCCACTATAGCGATGTGGAGCTCGAGCTAATTTCTGACCATGAATACGAAAAGATGCATTTGGAGATGCTTGTTTAATTCCAATTAATTTTGGAAAATAACAAATAATCATATCTATAATCTGATCAATATCCAAACTCTTTTTTCTAACATAATTAGTATAACAATCATGTATTAAATATAACCACCTCCAGCTTTCTAAGATAACTACGCTCTTATCATAAACCTTCGGTTTAAATACACTAAAAAATCTCTGTGCTCGTCCTTCATAATTAATCACAGTTCCATCGCTTTCAGCAAAGCTAGAAACAGACAAAACTAAATTTGCTTTTTCTTGTATCAAATTATATTGATGATCCAATACAATTAAATAATGAACTTTATTTAAAGCAGCATTAACTTGAGTTACCTTTGCATGACGATATAAATCGTTTTCCAATACAATTAAACCAACAGATGAAGTATGACTACTACATATATCAATCAGAGCTGCATCTAAACTTTTTTTACCTAACATTACTACCCCAATACTATTTACTTCGCTTACAACAAAAGTAATGCCAACATTACTGCCACGATTTTTTAAAGCATGAGCAATATTTGCTGCAGAAGCAATTAATTCTTTACTACCTGCATTACTTCCTGAAATAATTAATGGTTTACGCGCTTCCATTAATTTTTGTACAGCTATATTTAATTTATCATTTAATTTATAGTCAAAATCTTTAACTGCAGGGGCAGTATTATCTAATGCATGAGCAATAGCAAAACCGAAACGAGCTTGATTTTGTACTGAATCATAATATGTTAACACGGCAATATCATCTAATTTTGTTTTATCGATACCAGTAATTAATATAGGATTTTTAATATTTTTAGAATTATTTATAATGGCTGCAGATTGCCAATCAAAGATTCCCTGAGCTTCTGCTTCCTTACGCGCTTTACCTTTAGAAGCTTGACGCACCGATAACGCTAGGCGCGCCCCAGTTTGAGTTAAATCTTCCCCCAATATTAATATCGTATCGTAACTTTCTATGTCGCGTAATGACGGAACATAAATTCCACTATTACACAATATTTCAACTATTAATAATAATCGTTCTTGTTCACAACTATTAATACCAGTATAAAAATTATCTGATCCTACTAATTTTAATAAAGCAAAATTACTCTCTACACTAGCACGAGAAGATCCAATACCAATTATTTTATTACAATTATATTTCAGTTCACTAGCAGCCTCTTGTATTGCTTGTTCTTCATTAAGAATAACCCAATCATCACCTTTTTTACACAATGGATTCTTAGGCCTATTATCAATATTGACATAATCGCAACCGAATCGACCACGATCGCACAAAAAATAAGTATTAATATTACCATTATAACGATTTTCAACACGAGATAACTTCCCGTAACGCTCACCTACAATAATATTGCATCCAATACTGCACTGCTGACAAATACTAGGAGCAAAAAGCATATCCCATTTACGAGTATAATATTTTAATTGTGTTTTATCAGTAAACACTCCAGTAGGACATACTTCTACTAAGTTACCAGAAAACTCACTTCGTAACATACCATCTGTAGCTCGTCCAAAATAAATGTTATCATGTGCTCCAAATACACCTAAATCGTCCCCACCAGCATAATCGCCATAATAACGTACACAACGATAACAACTAATACATCTATTCATTTCATGAGAAATAAATGGCCCTAAGTATTGATTATAATGCGTACGCTTAGTAAATCTATAACGGCGATATGTTTGTCCAACCATCACTGTCATATCTTGAAGATGACAACTTCCTCCTTCTTCACATATAGGACAATCATGAGGATGATTAATCATTAATAACTCTAATATATTCTTTCTAAACTCTTCTACCTCATCATCAAAAATAGTAATCACACTGCCGGCTGATGCTGGAGTCATGCAAGACATCACTAAATAACCTTCCATATCATTTATCTTATTGTTATCAGAGTATTTTTTTACTGCACATTGTCTACAGGCTCCAATACTACCTAAGGCAGGATGCCAACAAAAGTAAGGAATGTCGAATCCAAGAGACAAACATACTTCTAATATATTTTTTGTGTCTTCTACTGTATATTTTTTACCTTCTATGTAAATAGAAACCATCATTTTAATATACCAATTTTATTTTTATTTAACGTCTCAAAAATTAATCAAGTAATAGATCCCATTTGTTTTAACTAAGTTAATTATAAAAACTAATTAATTTGCACACAACGAATATAATTTTCTTCCTGTTGATAAAATTTATAAATCCCCGATTCAAATTCATTCCTAAAATATCTTAAAGCGCTTTTCAAAGGTTCTATAGCACCTGGAGCATGAGCACAAAAAGTTCTTCCAGGTCCAAGGGTTCGACACAATTTCTCTAATAACTCTATATCTCCAGGCCTCCCATCTTTATTTTCTAAAGAAATTAATAACTTTACTATCCATGGTAAACCATCTCTACATGGAGTACACCAACCACAAGATTCCCGTGAAAAAAATTCTTCTAAATTACGTACTAAAGCAACCATATTTACAGTGTTATCTATTGCTATCGCCATACCAGTTCCAAATCGACTACCAGAAGCTGCAACATTTTCAAAATCCATAGGCACATCTAAATGATCTTGAATCAAAAAATCTGTGCTTGCTCCCCCAGGTTGCCATGCTTTTAAAGTAAATCCAGTGCACATGCCATGAGCATAATCTTCTAAAATTTCTCTAGCGGTTGTTCCAAAAGGCAACTCCCATACTCCTGGTTTCTTTACTCGCCCGGAAAATCCCATTAGTTTTGTACCTGAATCATTACTTTTTTTAGCAGAAATATTCTTATACCAAGTCACTCCATGCTCAACAATTCCTGGAATATTGCATAATGTTTCAACATTATTAACACATGTAGGTTTACCCCATAAACCTACATGATTAGGGAATGGTGGTTTAAAACGAGGCACTGCCCGACGACCTTCTAAAGCATTAATCAATGCCGTTTCTTCCCCACAAATATATCTTCCTGCTCCTGTGTGTAAGAATAATTCAAAATTAAACTCACTATTAAAAATATTTTTACCAATCAATCCAATTGATTTAATCTCACTAATAGCACGATTTAAATATTCAGCTACGATCATATATTCATATCTCAAAAAAATATATGCTCGTGATACTCCCAAAGCATAGCTCGCAATTAATATACCTTCTAATAATAAATGAGGTAATCGTTCCATTAAAAATCGGTCTTTATAAGTCCCTGGTTCCATTTCATCTGCATTACATACTAAATAACGAGGACAAGTTGGTTTATTTTTCTGCATCATAGACCATTTTATTCCAGTAAAAAACCCGCCGCCGCCACGACCTCTTAAACCAGAATTACTAACTAATTCAATAATTTCATTTGGAGACATACGAGTAATTGCTTTATATGCAGCCATATACCCATTTTTAGCTTGATATTCGTGTAGCCATACTGGTTTTTTATCACAACGCATCCTCCACATAAGTGGATTATTTTCTACATTAAGATCATAAGTATTACTCATAGATACTGTCCTAATAGTTTTGTAATCATTTTTGGAACCATATTAAAATAAATATCTTTGTTTATCATGATTACCGGTGCTTTATGGCAAACACCTAAACAACAAGTAGGCAATAATGTAAAACGATTATCTGAAGTGGTACCACCTACCCTAATATTTAATACACATGTTAATGTTTTTTGAATTTCTTCATATCCAATTAAATAACATACTACACTATCACAATACCTAATAATATGACGACCTACCGGTTGACGAAAAATTTGATTGTAAAATGTAGCTACACCTTCTACATCGGCAACAGAGATACTTAACATTTTAGCAATCAATATAATTGCTTCATCTGGTACCCAGCCACGATTTTTTTGAATAATTTTCAACGCTTCAATAGAAGCAGCGCGTATATCTTCATAGTGCGTACACTCTTCTTGAATGGCACTATTTTCTTCTTGACTTAATTGAAAATCACCATTATTATCACCATTATTTAAACTAATAGATGCATCATTGATTGTATTTATAACCATATCACCTCATTCATTAACGATCCACATCAGACATAACAAAATCAATACTACCTAAATATACAATTAAATCAGATACTAAACGACCACGAATAACATATGGAATTTGTTGTAAATGAGGAAAACTAGGAGTACGAATACGCGTGCGGTAACTCATAGTATTACCGTCACTAATTAAATAATAACTATTGATACCTTTGGTAGCTTCAACCATTTGAAAAGATTCGTTTGCTGGTATAACAGGACCCCAAGACATTTGAAGAAAATGAGTAATAAGCGTCTCTATATGACGTAAAGAATATTCTTTTATCGGTGGAGTAGTTAAAGGGTGATCTGCTTTAAATGATCCTATTGGCATATTTTGTAAGCACTGCTCCAAAATTCGTACACTTTGATATATTTCTTCTACCTTTAACATCACTCTACTATAAGAATCACTAATGCCGTTTCCTATTGGAATATCAAAATCAAAATTTTCATAACCAGAATAAGGACGCGATTTACGTATATCAAAGTCAATACCAGTAGCGCGCAATCCTGCACCTGTTATTCCCCAATCTAATGCATCCTTGGCATTATATGCCCCAATACCGCAAGCACGTTTTTTCAATATACTATTTTCTAATGCTGACTTAACATAAAAAGCAACACGATTTGGTATCCAATCCAGACATTTTTTCAATAAAGAATCCCAACCTCTAGGCAAATCATGAGCAACTCCTCCAATTCTAAACCATGCTGGATGCATACGAGATCCAGTAATTAATTCAACAACATCATAAATTTTTTGCCTATCAGTAAATGCTAAAAAAACTGGAGTCATAACTCCTACATCTTGCAAGTAAGTGCTGATATACAATAAATGACTATTGATTCTAAATAATTCAGATAACATAATCCGAATTACTTTTACTCTATCTGATACTGTAATTTTAGCAAGTTTTTCAATGGCTAAAATGTAAGGCATTTCATTTATACATCCTCCTAAATACTCAATACGATCAGTATAAGGAATATAACTATGCCAAGTTTGTCGTTCTCCCATTTTTTCAGCACCTCGATGATGGTAGCCAATATCTGGAACACAATCTACAATTTCTTCTCCATTTAATTGTAAAATAATACGAAATACTCCATGCACTGAAGGATGATTAGGTCCTAAATTAAGAAACATAAAATTTTCATGTTTTGCATGTTTCTTCATACCCCATTCTTCTGGTTTAAATAATAATTCTTCCATTGCTAAATTTTCTTTTTGTTTTGTAAGAGTAAAATAATTAAATTCTGTAGCTCGAGCTGGATATTCTTTTCGTAACGGATATCCGTTCCAATTCTTTGGCATAATTATATGCGCCAAATTAGGATGATTATTAAAATGTATTCCAAACATCTCCCAAGTTTCCCGTTCATACCAATTAGCATTTACAAACAAAGAAACAACTGTTGGTAAATATAGAGAATTTTCTAATAAAGGCACTTTTATAAGTATATCATCATTACGTAATATGGAAATTAAATGATAAAACACCGTAAAATCTGATTTTGGTAACCCTTCTCGATGTATACGTAATCTTTCATCTATACCATGCAAATCATATAACATAATGTATGGTTTTGATGTCGTTTTCAAAAATGTTAATACTGGAATCAAAATATCACGTTTTATCCAAATTATTAAAATTCCAGTATAAGAAGATTGCAGTACAAAATCGTTAACGCTAAATACAGAAAATAAATCAGCCAATATTGAATGAACATGTGTAGGAATCTTGCTTGTAAGATTATTATGCATAATATCATCAACTAATGATAACCATTAAATAACTCATCCTTAATATTCATCATATTTCACCATTTTTATTTAAAATAAAAAATCAAAGCTTATCATCTGGAGCAGAGAAAATGGTTTCTGCAATACGAGTACTACTTTTACGTTGCCGTTCTGATTGCATATTTTTTCTATATATTCCTTTATTTCCCAATATCCAAGAAAGCGGACGTCGTTCTTCATTAATAGATTTCTTCAATAATAACAATGCCTGAATATATGCCTCAGGTCTAGGTGGGCAACCAGGAATATAAACATCTACCGGAAGAAATTTATCTACTCCTTGCACTACAGAATAAATATCATACATACCGCCAGAATTAGCACAAGCCCCCATAGAAATTACCCACTTAGGTTCTAACATTTGATCGTATAATCGTTGTATTACTGGAACCATTTTAATAAACGGTGTACCAGCTATAACCATAAAATCTGCTTGCCGAGGAGATGCGCGTAACACTTCTGAGCCAAACCGAGCAACATCATGTATTGCAGTAAACGCGGTAGTCATTTCAACATAACAACAAGATAATCCAAAATTATAAGGCCATAAAGAATTACTTCGTCCCCAATTAACAATTTTGTTCAATAAAACACTCAATTTTCCAAAAAAAACATTCCTTTGAATATTTTTTTCTAACGGATCTGATACAACTTTCTTGTCTTGAAGAGGAAATCGATCATCTTCGTTAGGATCTGTTCTAGCTGTCGTTAAAGTATATTTCATACTTGTTTCCTTGTGCTATTTTTTAATCGTGTTGCAATACCAACATTAAAATGATTTACATGATTTTTATGTCGTATTGATTGTTTCGTCCAATCAAACATACCAATTCTTACCAAATATATTAAACTAGCTAATAAAACAAAAATAAAGATAAAAATCTCACTAAATCCCATCCAACCTACATCTCGTATGGCTACAGCCCAAGCATACACATATATACCCTCTATATCAAAAATTACAAACACCATCGCAATCAAATAAAATTTAACAGAAAATCTGATTCTAGCATTACCTACAGATTCAATACCTGATTCAAATGGCACATTTTTAATATGTAAATCAGAACGTCCTCCCAAAAAATATCCACACAACAACATAAAAATACATAAAACTAAAATACCAACTATAAATGTTATCACGCCTACATAATGAGTATCACACAAATTATATACCTTTTTATTTTATTATTAATTACTTTCATCAACACCAAATTATTAGATTCTTATGAACAAATAATTTAAATATTTTTACTTTTAATATTTTATTACAAATCGATTTATAATTATTTATTAAATAATTTATTTTATATAGTTTGTAAAACTATTTTGTACAATATCATGTACATCTTATACAAGTTAAATTAATAATTATACAAATTCCAATCACGCATTACATACTCTATTAGAGTAATATCATTCTTATACTATACAAGATCAACATATTAATATCATATGAAATATTCTTACAAATTATTTTATTCACATCATAAAATAATATAATTACAACTGTTTAATTTATATAAATAAAATAAAATATAAAAACTAAATCTACTCTTACTCTATTTTTCTATAAAACATTGCAAAAAAAATAAATACCAAATCATACACAAAAATTTATCTAAGTTTATTAAATTAATAATGTTGCAATAAGCTCACTAAAATATATATAATTTATAAAAATCTAGCGCCTCAATCACTAAAAATTCTTAATTTTCAATTATTATTAGATATCATCACGTACTAACATTAATTTACTACTTACACCAAACCATAAATAAGCTAATAGATATTCATTATTTTTCTCATAATTGGACTTACAGTATGAAATGACCCAAATGCTATAACACAATCATTAAACGTAGCATCAGACATAGCTTGATTCCAAGCTTCTAATACATTACTAAATTTATGAACATTAGAATTCAGCAAAAAAGTAGACAGTTCCTCAGAACTCGCAGAAAGTGGTGTATTTAAGTTAGAACAATACCAAACATTAATCAAATGACTTAAACAACATATGGTACCCTGAATATCTTTAGTTTTTAACATTCCTATAACTATTCTTACACTACCTGTTCTTTCTGAAAGAATTGCAGCTAATCGTTTAGCTAGATAATTAGCAGCATGAGGATTATGACCCACATCTAAAATCACAAGTGGTCTATTAGTAATAATCTGGAAACGTCCTGGTAAATTAGCAAATCGTAACCCATGACATATAGCTGTTTTAGCAACTAAAAAAGGTAACCAATACAACACGCTTAATGCAGTAGCAGCATTTTCCAATGGAATTAAAGGCAATGGTAAATCATATAAGAAACAATTGTAGTTAGAACGACCCCACCACATCCATTTATTTTCATAAATATGAAAATCCCAATCACATCCCCGTATAAAGAGTCTTGCCCCATAATATTTAGCCATTTTACTTATAGTTATTGGAAGACAACTATCACCGATTACTACTGGTTTGTTAGGACGAAAAATACCAGATTTTTCTTGTGCAATCATATCACGATTTGTGCCTAAAAACTCAGTATGATCTATTGCAATATTAGTGATTACAGAAATATCAGGATCGACAATATTAGTAGCGTCTAATCTACCACCTAAGCCAACCTCAAGAATAATCAAATCTAATTTTTCTTGCTTAAACATATATAAAGCAGATAAAGTAACAAATTCAAAATAAGTCAATGCAATTTGATCACGAGCATTTTCTATAGCAGACATTGCTGTAGTATGAATATAATCCGGTAGCTCTTTTCCGCAAATACGAATCCGTTCATTATAAGAAAGTAAATGAGGTGAAGTATATAAACCAACCGTGTTATTATTATTTAATAAAATAGTTTCTAATACACTACATGTCGTTCCCTTACCATTTGTACCTCCCACTAAAATAACATATGCCGCGGGATGTATCAAATCAAGATCAATAGCTATTTTTCGTATCCTATCCAAACTTAAATCAATTGACACATAACTTAAACGTTCAATATAATATAACCATTCTGTCAATGATGATTGAGCAGTGGGGATAGATAAAACTTTATTCATATCTTATGCAACATTTCAACTTTATAATCATATAAATATAAAAACCTGAATAACAACAATAACATAAATACCTATTTAAATAAATTGCAGTAATCAACTTTGAGGCATTGGTTTATTCATTAACTTTGCTAATAATCCCGCTACTCTGAGTCGTAAATCTGGTCTACGAATAATCAAATCAATTGATCCTGTCTCTAATAAAAATTCACTACGTTGAAATCCTAATGGCAACTTTTCCCGAACTGTTTGCTCAATAACTCTAGGTCCGGCAAATCCTATAAGAGCTTTTGGCTCAGCAATATTTAAATCTCCTAACATGGCTAAACTAGCAGATACCCCCCCCATAGTAGGGTTAGTTAAAACAGAAATATATGGTAAACATTGCGCACGTAAATTAGCCAACGCAGCACTGGTCCTAGCCATCTGCATCAAAGACATCAAAGCTTCCTGCATACGAGCACCACCGCTTGCAGAAAAACAAACTAATGGGCACTTAATTTTTAAGGCTTGATTTACAGCATATACAAAACGAGCTCCCACTACAGAAGACATTGATCCACCAATAAAAGCGAATTCAAAAGAAGCAGCGACAATCTCCATACCATATAAAGTACCTTGCATAACTATCAATGCATCCTTTTCTTTCGTTATTTTTTGTGCTGAAAGCAGACGATCTTTATATCTTTTTAAATCTCTAAATTTTAAAACATCTTTAGGTTCTAATTCACTTCCTAATTCAAATGTACTATCTTGATCTAAAAAAGAAAATAAACGTACCCTAGCTGAAATCAGCATATGATGGTCACATTTAGGACACACTTCTAAATTACGCTCTAATTCTTTTTTATATAATAATTTCCCACAATTATTACACTTAGTCCATATACCTTCTGGAATATTTATCTTTCGGGTTGGAATAATGGCACTTTTATTAATAATTCGTTCAATCCAACTCATTTTTAACCTTTAATTTTTAAATTATTTTTTAACTACATCATATTTACTTCATGGCATTCATATACTTAATATTATACATATTACGTTATGTGCAAATTTTAATAAGAAAAATACATCTATCTCTAGATATAACTGAACAAAACCATAATATTATTGACAATAACATAATAATATAATACTAATATTATATTATCATTATTAGATGGCACATTTTTCTAAAAAATACAATGACAATATTCTATTTTAATGAATACTATTCATAAAAATAACTATAATTATTTTATAATTTATTTTCTGTTAAAACAGAAATATATAGAACATATATACAAAAATAACAAAATACAAATATCAATATATTTACACGCACCAAAATTCCTTGCTAAAAGAAGAAGGAATATAAAAATATGAAGGATATTTCACCTCTACTAAATACAAACCACTAGCTGGAGCAGTTACACCAGCTAACGATCTATTACCATTACTTAACAATTCTAAAACCCATGTTGTTGGTTTTTCTCCACAACCAACTTGTACTAAACTCCCTACTATATTTCGTACCATATGATATATAAAAGAATTTGCTTTAATATCTATCACAATACATTGCCCTGTACGTACAATACGTATATGATATAATTTTCTTCGCTTTGAAGATGATTGGCAACCTGACGCGCAAAATGAAGTAAAATCATTCTCTCCTAATAAAAAATGAGCGGCATCACACATCTTATTAATATCTAAATATTTTTTATAGTGCCAAGTTTTGCTAAACAATAAAGCAGATCTAATATAACTATTGTAGATTACATAACAATAACGACGAGAAATTGCGCTAAAACGAGCGTGAAAATTTTTATTTACCAATTTAGCCCAACGCACACAAATTTTTGATGGCAAATAATGATTAATACCGAGTGTCCAAGCAGATTTTGAACGTCGAGAACAAGTTTCAAAATGAACAACTTGTCCTAAAGCATGAACTCCAGAATCAGTACGCCCCGCACAAAATATAGCTACTTGCTCAGCTGTTATCTTTTTTATAGCATATTCTATACAACTTTGAATACTAGGCACATCTCTCTGTTTTTGCCAACCACAATACGAAGAACCATCGTATTCAATACCTAAAGCCAATTTTTGCATCACATTACAATTTTTGTGATATTGTAATAACACATCTATATTAAACATCAATAATGTTCTATCAGCCCTGCATTAGAACAATAATATCTAACTAATACTGTAAAACCCATATAAAATATATAACAAAACAATTTTGCCCTGATTAACGTATATAAACCATAAATTTTCTAAATTTAGAGATAATATCAATTTTATAGTTATAAGAAATTAATATATAATTTACTTATTAATTCAAAATATCTCATGTAAAAATAATTTCTTTCATAAAAAAATATTAGTTGTGGTATTTTATACCTAAACACTACAATAACTATCGCTCTGTAACACAAAACACATAAAATATTTTATCAGAATATACAAAAAATAATCTTGTGCAAAATATCCTTTTATTATAAATCCCTAATCACCTAAAAAAGTAAACATAACAACAATATACATTACACAATTAAAAATTAGTATTTAAATAACATTAAACTGTATTCATATATACAATATCATATACAACATACATTCATACCTAAATTAGTTAATATTTCATTATTATAATCTACATAAGTTTCTACGCACAATGAAGACCACTCCCTACGATTTAAATAACATCTACGTATCTTATCAAAACCTCCTGGTACTGCTGCAAATCTTCTTAATAAGAGATCATCACAATGAATATCATATACAAATTTAATCAATTTATTTAACAACATTTCATCTATTTTTTTCTGTACTTTCAGATAATAAACAACAGAAGAATCCAACTCAAATAAATTAACTGTATCAAAAATATTAAAACATTTACAGTACTCATTATATATTTGAATAATACTCCGTGTTTTACTTTCAAGTGTGCATCCAGCAATATGAGCAGTGCCTATGTCTACGTAAGATAATAAAGGTAAAGATAACTCTGGCTCTGTTTCCCAAACATCTAGTACTACATTCAATTTTTTACCATGTTCTAGCACTTTTAATAATGCGTTATTATCTATTATAGAACCTCGAGAAGTATTAATTAAAATACAATTGGAAGATAACGATTCTAAAACATCAATGTTAACCATATGCCATGTAGGATCGTTTCCATTATAAATTAAAGGAGTATGAAAAGTTAAAATATCCGCGTCAGAAACTAATTTTTCAAAAGAATTCCAAGACTGATTATATTTATTTATATTCTTTTTTTCTAATGGAGGATCACACAACAAGGTATTTATACCAAAACTATGTAATCTTTCATGCAACAAACTACCAATATGTCCTACCCCAACAATTCCGATAATCTTATCACGTAAAAAAAATCTATCGCGCTCTGCTAACCAAAATAATGCTGCAAAAACATATTCCACTACTGCCACAGCGTTATTTCCAGGAGCATAAACAAAATTAATTCCATACTTTTTTAAATAATCTTGATCAATATGATCAATTCCAGAAGTTGTAGTACCTACAAATTTTATAGAATCATCATCCAATAATTTTTGATTCACTTTTGTTACTGAACGTACTATCAAGATATCTATATTTCTTATATCTTTAGCAGAAATAATACGTCCTTCACATACAGTTATTTTATTATATAAACCAAATAATCTACGGATATGAGGTATATCTTTATCAACCAAGATTCTCAAATTTATTCTCCAGACAAACTACTATATATGTATAAATAAAATAATCACTTTTACACAATCCTATGTAATTTAAAATTAAAAACAATATGAATATAGCATTCCATAAATCTATTTTCATAAATTGCTTATATTTTAATTTTTTTACACAACACGTATCTACACACTAAACCAAACAACAATATATATATAAATCAACAAACCCACATTAAGTATCATCATAATCCAAATGTTTTAAAAAATGACACCATAAAACACATATAATATTAAAGATAATAAAATACCGTCAATAATAAACTTATTAATCTCACACAATCATATTATCACTATAAATATTAATTTATGAGATTTCAAAAAACACTCATTATGCGCAAATATAATTAATAAAAACAAACACAATATTGCTAACTAAATTTTGGTTTTTATTAGCAACGATTTTGCAGATATAAAACGTACAAAATTTATAGTACTAATCAGATAACCAACAATGTTAAAACAATATTTTAAAAATATTTACTCATAACTAATGTAGCATTTGTTCCTCCAAAACCAAAACTATTGGTCATAGCTGTTGTTAATTTACGATAAATAGGTTTATTGATAACAATATTCATATTTTTTATATAAGGATCTAAATGATCAATATTAATGCTGGGAGCAATAAAATTATATTTTAACATTAATAAAGTAAAAATAGTCTCATGAACTCCAGCAGCGCCTAATGAATGCCCAGTCATTGATTTAGTAGAAGAAAAAGCAGGATGCTGATCACCAAAAATTTCACGAATTGCCCAAAGTTCTTTAATATCACCTAGTTGGGTTGATGTACCATGCGCATTGATATAATCTATTGGGCCAATAGCATCTTTTAATGCCATTTTCATGCACCGAATCGCTCCCTCTCCAGACGGAGCGACCATATCACAGCCATCAGATGTAGCTCCATACCCAACAATTTCTGCATAAATATGAGCACCACGATTTAAGGCATGCGTTAATTCTTCTATTACAACTATTCCTCCTCCTCCTGCAATCACAAATCCATCTCGATTAATATCGTAAGGACGAGATGCTTTTTCTGGTGTCATGTTATACTTTGTAGATAGCGCTCCCATAGCATCAAATTCACAAGCCATTTCCCAACATAATTCTTCTCCTCCTCCAGCGAAAATAACAGATTGTTTTCCTGATTGAATTAATTCAACCGCATTTCCAATACAATGTGTAGATGTAGAACAAGCAGAACTAATAGAATAACTAACTCCACGAATTTTAAAAGAAGTAGCCAAACATGCAGATACACCTGAAGCCATAGATTTAGTCACCATATAAGGACCTACCCCCCTTAAACCACGCGAAATCATCCCATTGGACCCAGATACTTGATTACGTGGCGAACCTCCTCCGGATCCAACAATCAATCCTGTTTGATCATTAGTAATCATACTTTCAGATAATTCAGAATCTATTATAGCTTGCTCCATAGATAAATAAGTATAAATGGATGCATCGCTCATAAATCTAGAAATTTTTCGATCAATTAATCCTGATGTATTAATTTTAATATCACCCCAAATATGACTACGCATGCCTGATTCTTCTAATTCTTGAGAAAAAGTAACTCCAGATCTACCATTTTTTAAAGAAATTAAAACTTCGTTCTGATTATTTCCAATGCTTGATATAATCCCTACACCAGTGATAACAGCACGTTTCATATTTAATATACCTCATGACAATAATGTTTTGTAATATCAAAATTGCACTAAATCTTAAAAAATCTACTTAAAATATTAATCATATAGAAGCAATTATTAACATAAAAATAGATCAGTCTTTTAAAATTAACTATGTATTACACAAACAAATCAAAAATATTTTACCTATATTTGAAATACTGTTCCTTCAATTACAATACAACATACAAAACGTATTACTTGTAACTATTTATACTGTTACAATACCAACTGGCATTAACCATATTGCTAGCGCAACTAATTATATTTAGTTCACTAAATATAATTAATAATTAACTTAATCATCAAAATATAGTATTTATCAAAATAATAGCACTACATCCTATAGATTCAAAAATCGTAACACAGTCATAAAAAAACACAATAATGATAATTATAGTTTATCAACAACGCGTAAATATTTATCTGTAACCCAACAACTAATTTTTTAAATTAAGAATACTATCTCGATAAGAAATATATTAACAATCTTTATTAATATTACACTCATCATTAATAACTTTATTTATTTATATATTAACGCTATACTATAGTAGCGTTGAAAATTAGTGTATAAATTTTTATAAAATAACACGCGTAATTAACAACGACCATGTTACGCACATGATCTATGACAAAATTTCTACTATCTTAGGTATTTTACTCTATGTATGCCCACTATTAAACTAAGATTCCTACCTAAATAGGGCATTATGAAATAAAGATATAATCATCTTCTTATACTACTCTTCCTAAAACAACATTATATTCTCAAATACAATAACTTTAAACACATATTAATCTCATTATAGGAGCTATAATCTATGAATAACACAACGAAAAAAATATTAACAGAGATGCACACTATACTAGATATGTTACGCTGGAGCAGCAGTCAATTTAATGCTAATCCAATTTTTTATGGTCACGGTACTAATAATTTTTGGGATGAAACATTACATCTAATATTGCCTAGTTTAAACTTGCCTATAAATATTCCAACAGAAATATACCAAGCTCGTCTAACTAAAAAAGAACGCGCAGATATAATCAAACTAGTTTACCGTCGTATTGACAAACGCATACCAGTTCCTTACTTGACTTTTAAATCATGGTTTTGCGGCCTAGAATTCTACGTAGATAAGCGAGTATTTATCCCTCGTTCTCCAATTGGAGAACTGATCACATCACATTTTAATAATTTATTACCCCAGTACCCATATCGCATTCTCGATATGGGTACTGGGAGTGGATGTATCGCTATCGCAATCGCTATAGTCTATCCAAAATCTGAAGTAGATGCGGTAGATATTTCTATAGATGCATTAAAGGTAGCCGAACACAATATTAAATTGTATAATTTAGAACATCGTGTTATTCCTATTTATTCAGATTTATTTAAAAATTTACCAAAATCAAAATATGATCTAATAATAACTAACCCTCCTTATGTAAACAATGCATATATATATAAATTACCAAGAGAATTTCATTATGAACCTATGATATCCTTGTCTGCAGGTAATAATGGATTAAAGATAATCCAAAAAATTTTAATGAACGTTGTACATCATTTAAATACGGATGGAATTTTTATATGCGAGGTAGGTAGAGCTAAAATGGCATTAATAAAATGCTTTCCAAATATACCTTTTCATTGGTTACAACTTTATCACGGAGGAGAAGGTGTATTTATGTTAACTTATAAACAATTATTATCTTTTAATAACAACTGCATAATTTAATAATTAAGGAAATTATAATGGCTGGTAATAGTATTGGACAATTTTTTAAAGTTACAACATTTGGAGAATCTCACGGATCTGCAATAGGTGGTATTATTGATGGAGTACCTCCAGGTCTTCCTTTAACGACACAAGATCTACAAAATGATTTAAATCGTAGACGTCCAGGATCTTCTAGTTACACTAGTCAACGATCAGAATTAGATATAGTAGAAATTTTATCTGGAGTTTTTCATGGAAAAACAACGGGTACCAGTATAGGATTATTTATAAAAAATACTGATCAACGATCTCAAGATTATGAAGAAATAAAAAATTTATATCGGCCTGGTCATGCTGATTATACTTATGAAAAAAAATATGGCTTTAGGGATTACCGAGGCGGAGGACGTTCTTCAGCGCGTGAAACAGCAGTACGAGTAGCAGCAGGAGCTGTTGCCAAAAAATACCTATTTAACGTAAAAAAAATAAAAATTCGTGGATTTTTAGCACAAATAGGTAATATTCATTGTAACTTTAAAGATTGGAAGCAAGTAAATAACAACCCATTTTTTTGCTCTGATATTGAGCAATTAAGCACACTAGATGCATTAATAAATGATTTAAGAAAATCTGGAGATTCTATTGGCGCAAAAATAACAATAATAGCGGAAAATATACCAATTGGGTTAGGCGAACCTGTATTCGATAAACTTGATGCTGATTTGGCCCATGCACTAATGAGTATTAATGCAGTAAAAGGTATAGAAATTGGAGATGGATTTTCAGTTGTTACAAAACACGGTAGTGAACATCGAGACGAAATGACATCAAATGGATTTCAAAGTAATAATGCTGGAGGAATTTTAGGAGGAATTAGCAATGGAGAACCAATAATTATACATATAGCCGTCAAACCCACTTCAAGCATAACAGTACCAGGAAACACCATTACATCTAAAAATGAAGAAACACAAGTCATTACTACAGGACGCCACGATCCATGTATTGGATTAAGAGTAGTGCCCATAGCAGAAGCCATGATAGCTATCGTTTTAATGGATCATTTACTCAGACAACGTGCACAATGTGGAAAATCATAATAAAATTTTTTAATTAAAATATATAATTCAATCACTAAAATAAACATATTTATGTATCAACTTATCTAAAATAAACTATAAATAAATATAGTTTAAATGTTGTGTTACCTTAATAAATTATTTATTTACAAGAAATAAAATGCATTTTTTAAATATATATTCTCAACTCTAACACATAATATTTATCTATCATTTTTAAATCACCTAAAATAGTACATAAATAATTATACATAGAATAAAATCAACAATTAAAAAATTTGTGTAACAACAAGTCTTCGTAGTTAAACGGATATAACGAACCCCTCCTAAGGGTTAATTGCAGGTTCAATTCCTGTCGAAGACACAATTATAATTATAGTTACATATATTATATATAAAATATATGCCAAAACAGACAATTAATTGTCTTGTATTTTTAACAAAATTATAAAAATACTTAATGAAAAAATAAAACTGATACACAGTGTATCACTGTATAAAATATATATACATTAAACTAAAACATATTTAATATCAATGATATATCTATAAAATTAATTTGTTACAAAAAATCAAGATTTTCAAAAAATAGTTCTATATATTAATTTATTTCCATGTACTAAATAATAATACCAATTAACAAATATATATTTAACATTATCACTATTATTGTTATTAACCAACCAACCATCTTAATCAATAAAGAATTTACTAATTCATTCATTAATTTAACATTTCCAGTAAATGCTAATAATGGTATCAATGCAAGCGCAATTCCAAAACTAAGTAATACTTGACTCATGATTAAAATACGTGTGGGATCAATTCCAAAAGAAATTACTATAAATGAAGGTAACATAGTAATAACACGACGTAATAATAATGGAATATGGAAATGAACAAAACCTTGCATCACTACTTGTCCCGCTAAAGTACCTACTACTGTTGATGATAATCCCGCGGCTGTCAAACTTAAGCCAAAAACCGTAGCAGCAGTATGATTTAATAAAGGAGATAACGTTAAGTAAGCCTCATTTAAATTAGAAATACCAGTATGGCCACTGTAATGAAATACTGCTGCTGCAGTAGCCATCATAGACAAATTTACAAATCCAGCAACAGTCATTGCGATAGCAACATCTAATTTTGTAGAAGCATATCGATCAGCTCTACTTGCTGTTATATTGTTATCTTGAGTAAGGGAAGAATGCAAATAAATAACATGCGGCATAATTGTAGCGCCCAAAACTCCTGCTGACAAAAATACTGCTTCTCTATTTGGAAGTATTGGAAATAATACACTCATACCTAATACAAGAAATTTAGGTTTTGAATAGAATAACTCAATAACATAAGCAATCGCAACAAAAAATAATAAACCTCCCACAACAAATTCTAATGGCTTTTTACCATATCTTTGTAGGGTTAAAATCAAAAAAGTCGCCAACCCTGTCAAAAATGCACCTTGTAACAAAGATATACCGAATAATATTTGAAATCCAATAGCAGCTCCAATAAATTCTGCTAAATCTGTAGCCATAGCAATAATTTCGGCTTGAATCCAATATATCCATACAACTGATCTTGGAAATTGATCTCGAATATGTTCTGCTAAATTTTTTCCAGTCGCAATTCCAAGTTTTGCAGAAAGCAATTGAATTAACATTGCCATAATATTTGCCCAGACTACAACCCACAATAATTGATAACCAAACGTAGCTCCAGCTTGTATATTAGTTGCAAAATTTCCAGGATCTATATATCCAATAGCAGCTATAAAAGCAGGACCAAGTAACGAAAATTTAATTTTTCTACTAGAACGATGCTCAACTACTGTATCTTGCTTATTTAGCATACTAATAGCCCTCATAAAATCATCTATTCGACTAACTTTATATACTTAAACAAAATAATTATATTATAATAGAAATAATAATCATTGAATGATCAAATTTAAAGTTATAGTCTCACCATAAATGAGATTGCGTTTTTATATTGCAAATAAGTATAGCATAGGCTAACTTCTAAATTATATTTTTAGAGCCATTAATTGTCTTTTAATCATCATAGGATTACGTACAAAAGTTAAATACAACTAAAAAATTACTTAAATTTACATATAGCCTAATTCTTATTGCCGTTTCTTTGCTAATAAAATAATGCAAAATTTTTGTATTACACTAATGGAGTAAATATTGTGTCTCGTATCTTACATTTTATTCTAGGATTCACTGCAATAGTAATTCTATCACTGCTTGTCAGCAGTAATCCAAAAAATATTCGTATACGTTTTATTTTTCAGATACTAATCATAGAAATTTTATTGGGATACTTTATTTTACATTCCCAATTAGGATCAGATTCTGTACGAAAATTATCTACTTTATTCAACGCACTATCAATTTTTGCATTAGAAGGAACTAATTTTGTTTTTGGAGGAATGCATACACAAGGATTAGCTACTTTTTTTTTAAACATACTTTGCCCAATTATTTTTATTTCCGCTATAATTGGTATTCTACAGTATATTGGGATATTAACATTCACTATTCGAATAATTGGAACTATTTTATCTAAAATTAACGGAATGGGAAAATTAGAATCTTTCAATGCTGTCAGTTCACTGATCTTAGGACAATCTGAAAATTTTATAGTTTATAAAGATATCATTAAAAATATATCTGAGCCTCGAATGTATACTATGGCAGCAACTGCTATGTCTACAGTATCCCTTTCTATAATAGGGACATATATGACCATGTTAACTCCAAAATATGTCGTAGCCGCATTAATATTGAACATATTTAGTGCTTTTCTTATATTGTCACTACTTAATCCTTATGTAGTAAACAAAGAAAAAGATCTACATATATCCGATTTATATACTAGTAATCAAAATATCTTTGAGATTATAAGCGAATATATTTTAATTGGATTTAAAATAGCTGTTACTGTTGCTGCAATGTTAATAGGATTTATAGCACTCATCTCTGCTATTAATGCAATATTTAAAGTATTACTTAACGTATCTTTACAAGAAATTTTAAGTTATATTTTCTTTCCATTCGCGTGGATTATAGGTATACCTACCAATGAAATATTACAAGTCAGTAGTATTATGGCAATTAAATTAGTTTCTAATGAATTTATTGCCATAATAAATTTACAGAAAATTTCTGACGTTTTGTCATCTCAAACTGTAGGAATAGTATCAGTTTTTTTAGTTTCATTTTCTAATTTCTCATCCATTGGTATTGTTATAGGAGCTATCAAGGGGTTGAATAAAACGCAAGGAAACATAATATCGCATTATGGATTTAAACTAATATATAGCTCTACACTGATTAACATGTTATCAGCCTCAATAACCGGTTTAGTAATATAATTTTTATTAATAAATAAAATATTTTATATATTTAACTATAAAATTAGTACTAATCTGATAAGATATGCTCGGAATTGTCACATTGATATAATTTAAAAATTAAATAATTTTTAAAACTACAAAATAAAAAATAATAATTAAAAAAGATATATTATCCGATGTAACAATGCAATATTTTTAAAAAAAAATAAAACTATCACAGCTAACTCAAACCAAATTCCAGCATCCTATTAAATACCACACACTGCTTAAAAAGCATCCTAATTAAACACAACTATATAATCCTAAAGTTTTATAAGTAATCGTAATTTATGTTATCTATTATATATAATGATCTTAATTATATATTTGCATTAAAAAATCAATTATAATGATCATCATCTACTTATATGTCGATGAATACAGTTCGTTGCACTATAACGTACAGCTTGATCAATACGATCTAATACACGCGGTCTTCCAATAGCATGTATAGTACAGCTAAGAGCTGGAGATCGATCCGTTCCAGTTAATGCTACACGAAGAGGCATCCCTATTTTATCTATACTGATATTTAATTCATTAACAGTTTCAACAATAACAGATTTAATAGTTTCAGGTGTCCAATGGACTATGTTACTGAATTTTCTTTTTAAATACTTTAATGGCATTATTGTAATAGGTTTCAAATAATCTTTAGCAACATTATTTTCAAATATATTAAAATCTATATAAAAATAATGACAATTATTTGCAATTTCTTTTAATGTTCGCGAGCGCTTCGCAAATAATTTTATTATGTCAGTTAATTGTGGACCATTTTGCATATTGATTCCTTGTTGACGCATATGCCATAACAAATGTGAAGCTACATAATCTATTGGCAAATGATTAATATAATAATGATTTAACCAAAGCAATTTTTCAAAATTAAAAATACTAGGAGATTTACTAACTCCACTAAAATCAAAATATTTTTTCATCTGTTCAATACTAAAAATTTCTTGGTTACCATAAGACCATCCTAATTTTACTAAATAATTAAGTATAGCTTCAGGAAGAAATCCATCATCACGATATTTCATAATTCCTAATGTTTCACGACGTTTTGATAATTTTTTACGTTCATGATCTAAAATCATTGATACATGAGCATACGTTGGTATTGGAGCTTTTAATGCTTTCAAAATATTTATCTGACGCGGAGTATTATTAATGTGTTCTTCTCCTCGTATAATATGAGTAATTTGCATATCCATATCATCTACTACAACACAAAAATTATACGTTGGAGAACCATCAGCGCGACGAATAATTAAATCATCTAACTCTTTATTATTGAACGTAATTGTGCCCCTAATCTGGTCATGAAAAATCACTACACCTTGCTGAGGATTACAAAAACGTACCACATAAGAATTAACACAAGGATTATAATTTATAACTGTAGATTTAAAACGACAATAACCATCATATTTGGGTTTTTCTCCATTTTTTATTTGATTTAACCGCAATAATTCTAATCTTTCTGACGAACAATAGCATTTATAGGCCATATCATGTTGAATCATATAATTTATTACACTATTATAACGAGCAAACCTATCAGTTTGAAAATAAGGACCTTCATCCCAATCTAAATTAAGCCAGTTCATACCTGAAACAATAAACTTAACAGCATCGTGCATAGAACGTTGCAAATCAGAATCTTCTATACGCAATAAAAATTTTCCACCTTGCTTACGAGCAAACAACCAAGAATATAAAGCAGTACGAATATTTCCAATATGTATTGAACCTGTAGGACTAGGAGCGAATCGAGTTTTAATATTCATAAAGATTAGATACCTAATTATATGTAATACACATAGTACTCATTTAAGTTAACACAATATTAAATTAAATTCTTACATATAACAAATTACAACTAAAAATCTCTATTTTCATAAAAATCCATTGACTCGTGTCAATGGATCCATATAATTCAATCCAAGTAATAAAAAAGGTGATTAGCTCAGTTGGCAGAGCATCTCCCTTACAAGGAGAGGGTCGGCGGTTCGAGTCCGCCATCACCTATTTTATTTGTCTTGATAAACTTAGGGTCGTTAGCTCAGAAGGTAGAGCAGTTGACTTTTAATCAATTGGTCGCAGGTTCGATTCCTGCACGACCCAAAAAACCAATTACTTAATAAAAGTTAATCACATCTTTATGTTATTAATACTTAACTAATAACAGATCACTACTCTTCATTACAGTTTAAAAATTAAAACATATTTGCTAACTTTAAGTTAAAATAATTTAATTCCATTAATATAACCAAATATTTACTAGAAAAATTAAATTTACAATACTTTATTTTTATTTAAATTGTTTTAAAAAAACAATTTATTGTAACATTCCTATAATTTTTAATCTTTGAAATTTTTTAAATAATAACGCTTAATTGAATCCCAACAGAAGGATCAATTAAATCCTGTACATTTTTTAGATTATCAGGATTTCTAAAAAAATGATATATATTATTAGCCACAATCGGTCCTACATATTTCAAATTTGACAATGACCGTAAATCAGCAGTAACTAAATTTTCAATAGTTTTATATACAACAGCTAAGTTATTAGCTACCGTTTCACCTACACCCCGAATACCTAATGCATATATAAAACGAGCCAAAGTAATTTTTTTAGAATTATCAATAGCCCATAATAAGCGTTCAACATATTCCGTTCCAAATCCTTCCAAACAAAGTAACTTATTTTTATTTAGATTAAAAAAATCAACCGGAGTAGATACTAAATTTTTATTAACTAATCGATCAATAATTCTATTTCCCATACCACAAATATTCATTGCTTTCCTGGAAGCAAAATGTTCAAGAGCTGCCTTTCTTTGAGCAAGACATGCTAATCCAGCTGTACAACGCAATATTGATTGGCGACGCCATGTAGCAATAAGAGATCCGCATATCGGGCAGACATTTGGAAATTCTATAGCTTTCACACGATCAGTACGTTTCGATAAAACTACTTCTAAAATTTTAGGAATAACATCACCAGATCTTTGTATACGAACCGTATCACCAATCATCAATCCAAGTCTCTTGACTTCATTGATATTATGAATACTAACTTTCCTGATTGTGACATCAGAAATCATAATAGGCTCCAAACAAGCTACTGGAGTAATAATACCTGTTCGTCCAACCTGAAAAATTACATTGTCTACTTTAGTAGATCTTATCTCCGCTGGAAATTTATAAGAAAAAGCCCAATTAGGAGCTTTAGATCCACAACCTAACTTATTTTGATATTTACAACTATTTATTTTAACAACTATCCCATCAATGTTAAACTCTAAACTAGCTCGTATTTTTTCTATATAAGAATAATATTCTAATACTTTATCCATTCCGCTAACTAAACAAATATGATTACTGATTGGTAAACCCCAATTTTTACATAACTGCAATCGTTCCCAATGACTATCTGGTAATGATTTTTCTCCAAAATAATCACTAACACCATAACAATAAAAACTTAATGGCCGTTTAGCAGTAATAGAAGGATCTAACTGACGTAGTGAACCAGAAGCAGCATTTCTAGAATTAGAAAAAGGTCTGTTACCTTCCCATACTGTTATCTTATTCAATTGTAAAAAACATAATTTAGATATAAATATTTCTCCTCTAATCTCTAACAAATATGGTAATTTATCATAATTATTGATATCCCTTTTTAAATACATAGGCACCGAATAAATAGTACATACATTTTTAGTAATATCTTCTCCAATTCTTCCATCACCTCGAGTTGCTGCATAAACCAATTCCCCATTTTTATATAACAAACTAACTGCCACTCCGTCTATCTTCAACTCACAACAATACGAAATAATATGATTATCATTAAGTTTAATTTTTATTCGTCTCTCAAATGAGAACAATTGATATGATTTAATAATACTATTTAAAGATAACATTGGTATTTTATGATTTATTTTCTTAAAATTATCTTGCAATACACCTCCTACACGTTGAGTAGGAGAACTTTCTGTAATCAAATTTGGATAAATTTTTTCTAACCGATGTAGTTCTGCTAATGTTGCATCATATTTTTCATCAGGTACTTCAGATTCATTTTTTACATAATATAAATATTCCCAATGACGTAATTTTTTTCTTAAGTTCTGTATTTTTTTATCAATAAATTTCATAATATAAATGTCTCAATAAATATTGGGATAGAGTCATTGATCTACACTTAAAATAAGTATTTCTACCTACATGTAATCAAAAATGAACAATACTAATATCTTAAATAATTAACTTCTTGAATATAAATAATTATTGAATTTACTTCCATAAAGTTATCTATAGCAATAATATAACATTAATAATTATTATATAATGGATATGAAACTGCACAGTTAACGTATAATAATTGATTTTATTTTGATATAAAATATTTAAATATTAATTCATATTTTAATTTAATTCTGTCTATCTTTTAAAGATATTCTATTTTAGAAAAAATATATCATGTAATGTTATATGACGCTGAGGAACATTAAGTATGTACAAAATTTATCAAGACAATTCTTATACTATCGGCCATACTCCATTAGTCCGCCTTAATAAAATTGGGAATGGACATATTATGGTTAAGATAGAATCTAGAAATCCTAGCTTTAGTGTTAAATGTCGTATTGGTGCTAATATGATTTGGGATGCAGAAAAAAGAAACCTATTAAAATCAGACACAAAATTGATAGAAGCAACAAGCGGAAATACTGGTATTGCTTTAGCTTACGTAGCAGCTGCACGTCACTACAAATTAACTTTAACCATGCCAGAAACAATGAGCATTGAACGCCGTAAACTAATTAAAGCCTTAGGTGCTGAAATTATATTGACAGAAGGAAATGATGGAATGAAAGGTGCTATTGCTAAAGCAAAAGAGATTGTTTCTTCTGATCCTAAACGTTATCTATTATTACAGCAATTTAGTAATCCTGCAAATCCAGAAATCCATGAAAAAACAACAGGACCTGAAATTTGGAATGACTCTAATGGACAAATAGACATACTTGTAGCTGGAGTTGGTACAGGAGGCACTATCACCGGAATTGGAAGGTTTTTTAAACATATAAAGAAAAATAAAAAAATAATTATCGTAGCAGTTGAACCAGAAAACTCTCCAGTCATTACTCAAACATTATCTGGTCAAAAAATAAATCCAGCACCACATAAAATTCAAGGTATTGGGGCTGGATTTATTCCAAAAAATCTTGACTTAACTTTAATTGATCGCGTGGAAACAATAAGCATAGACGCAGCTATTAGCTATGCTAAACATTTAATGGAAAAAGAAGGAATTTTGGCTGGAATTTCTTCAGGTGCTGCATTGGCAGCTGCTATACAACTACAAAAAAACAAAATCTATGAGACTAAAAACATAGTAGTTATACTACCATCATCCAGCGAACGATATTTAAGTACTATATTATTTTCAAACTTGTAAAAACAAAAAATTTTTATATTAGTACTAAAAACAGAAAACACCCGAAAATGAGTGTTTTCTGTTTATATTTTTTTAATAAACAAAAGGCTATGCGCTTTTATTCATTAAAGAATGTATAAAAACATTGAATTAATTACATTATATAAATAGAATACTATATTTTCTGCTATATTATAAAGATCTTAAAAAGATTAATGAAAATATCTTTAGTTCATATTCTATTTTGAATGTGATATACATGAAAGATAAAACGAAATCAATAAATTATTTATACATAAAAATTTGTTCGTCTATATTCATCAAAAAATTATTTAATTTAATAAACTTGAAAAAAATATTATTTTCATCATATTATTTAATCAAATGGAGATAAAAATGTATCAAAAAGAAACTGTGATTACCGCTTCCAATGGTTTACATACTCGCCCAGCTACTCAATTTGTAAAAGAGGCAAAAAACTTTAATTCTGAAATTACAGTAATTTCTAATGGAAAAAAAGCAAGTGCTAAAAGTTTATTTAAACTGCAAACACTAGGATTAAGTAAAGGTTCTATAATTATTATTTCTGCTCATGGTATAGACGCAGAGCAAGCAGTTCAGCATTTAATTAAATTCATTTCTGAACTTAAATAAAAGATAACACAATCAATAAATATGTAGATAATAAACTCTCCATGACTCTAATGAAGGTAGAATTATGATTTCAGGAACTTCAGTATCACCTGGCATCGCCTTCGGAAAAGCGCTGCTATTACAAGAAAAAAAAATTCTCATTAATTCAGAAAAAATCGCTATTAATTCTATTGAACAAGAAATCAATCGATTTATTTCTGGACGCACTGAAACTTCTAAACAATTAAAAGCAATTAAAAATAAAATTAAAAAACAATTAGACTCGAAGAAAGAAGCTATCTTTGAAGGCCATATTATATTACTAGAAGATGAAGAACTTGAACAAGATATCATCACTCTTATTAAAGAAGAACTACTTAGTGCAGATGCTGCTGTGTATTCAGTGATTGAAACCCAAGCAAAAGCCTTAGAAAAACTAGAAGATGAATATTTAAAAGAACGTGCCACAGACGTACGAGATATTGGGAATCGTTTATTGAAAAATATTTTAGGCATTCCAATTATCGACTTAAACGCAATTACTGAAGAAGTAATCATTATTGCTGTAGATCTTAGTCCATCAGAAACAGCTCAATTAAATTTAAAAAAAGTATTAGGGTTTATTACTGATGCTGGAGGAAAGACCTCGCATACCTCTATCATGGCTCGTTCTTTAGAATTACCAGCTATTGTAGGAACTGGTTTTATTACAAAACAAGTTTCTAATGGAGACTTTATAATACTTGACGCCTTAAATAATAAAATTTACATCAATCCTACTCCAAACATCATTAAAAATATCAATATATTGAAAAAAAAATATATTTCTGAAAAATATGAGTTAACTAAATTCAAACATCTTCCAGCAATTACTCTTGACAAACACCAAGTACGAGTATGTGCCAATATCGGCGGTACAGTACACGATATAATTAGAGCTAAAGAAAACGGAGCTGAAGGCATAGGATTATATAGAACTGAATTTTTATTTATGAATCGTAATGCATTACCTACAGAAGAAGAGCAATTTAAAGCTTATAAAAAGGCAGCTGAATCAATGATTAACCAAGCTGTAATCATACGTATTATGGATATTGGAGGTGATAAAAATTTGCCTTACATGCACCTTCCAAACGAAGAAAATCCATTTCTTGGATGGCGGGCAATTCGCATAATGTTAGATAGAAAAGATATACTACATACCCAATTACGTGCTATCTTACGCGCTTCTTTTTTTGGTAAATTACGTATAATGTATCCTATGATTATCTCTGTAGAAGAAATAAAAACTTTAAACACAGAACTAAATTTATTAAAAAAACAACTACGTAAAGAAGGAATAAAATTTGACGAAAATATTAAAGTAGGAATTATGATCGAAACCCCTGCTTCTGCAATTATCGCCCATCATTTGATTAAAGAAGTAGATTTTTTCAGTATTGGAACCAATGATTTGACACAATATACTCTTGCAGTAGATCGTGGTAACAAATTAATATCTCATTTATATAATCCTATATCCCCATCTATCTTAATATTAATCAAACAAGTAATTGACGCTTCACATTCTGAAGGGAAATGGACAGCTATGTGTGGAGAAATGGCGGGAGATGAGCGTACTACTTTACTATTATTAGGAATGGGATTAGACGAATTTAGCATGAGTTCTGTATCCATTCCACAAATAAAAAAAATAATCCGTGGTTCATACTATCATGATGCAAAGAAAATAGCAAAAAAAGCGTTAAATCATCCAACTACAAAATCAATAATGCATTTACTTATGCAGCACAAACAATAATACACCTGTATCAAAAAATATGAGTAATAATATTAATTTTTAATTTAAACGTAAGCTACCATGAAAATATAACCTTAAAAAAAACAACAACCTTATGAGGTTATCAAACTACACAATCTATTACAAAAAATTTAACGTATATTCATACATATACTTATAAATAAAAACAAAAAACAATATATACTATAAATTTATGTTACATAATATATATACTCCTATATAAATACTTTACTACTGTACTCTGTACAATTTTAATTAGTATCCTTTACCAACTATTTGCCCAGTTACTTTAAAAATATTAAAATTCACACATAAAACATAAAAACAGAATCTTTTTAGATACAGCACTTAAATTTAAGAATATCATTAAATTATTTATATATTCATACACCAACATACATAACCAACATAAATAAAAATTACGTCAATTATTATTACTTACACCTTTATCATTAACATCATGAAAGCATCCCAAGAAATAATATCATTCCTTATACTTATTACAATACTATTTCTTCTGAAAAGAATCGCGCGTTACGCCCGCTTAAATAACAACATGATCCACATTCTGGAATACCAAAAATATCCCTAATCCCTAAAATTATAGTCAATAAATCTTGATGCCAGCCCAAAGGCTCTACACTTAATTGCCAATAAAATCCATGTAAATTAACATTAACAATTTTAGCTGGTAATGGATGCAATACATTAGATTCTTTACTAATATCCATTTCCCACGGACGAAAAAATAATTCTACTTTTCCCTGCAAAGCAGGCATGTATGGTAAAGACCAATGATAAGACCCAATAGATAGTTCTGAACCACATACTATTCCCTGTAGACAATTAACTTCACTTAAAAACTCTAGAACAAAACGAGTAGCTGGCATGCACCAAATATCTTTAGGTGTACCTATCTGCTCAATAATCCCTCGATTCATAACCACTATCCTATTAGCAACTTCCATCGCTTCCTCTTGGTCATGTGTAACAAAAACACTAGTGAATTTAAACTCACTATGCAATCTACGAAGCCAACGACGTAATTCTTTCCTAACTTGAGTGTCTAATGCCCCAAAAGGTTCATCTAATAACAAAATTTCTGGTTCAATTGCTAAAGAACGAGCTAAAGCTACACGTTGTTTTTGTCCTCCAGAAAGTTGTTCAGGATATCTATTTCCTAAACCTTCTAATTGCACCATAGTTAATAACTGCATAACTTTTTTATTAATTGCATAAGAATTGGGACGTTTATAACGTGGTAGCATTCTTATGCCAAAAGAAATATTATCCGATACTGTCATATGACGAAATAAAGCATAATTTTGAAAAACAAAACCAACATGACGATCACGCGCACTAAGCTGACTTACGTCTTTACCTCTAAAACGTAAACAACCACTATTATGATGTTCTAATCCAGCAATAATACGTAATAATGTTGTCTTACCAGAACCAGATGGACCTAATAATGCTATAATTTCTCCAGATTCTATATGTAAAGAAATATTGGTTAACACTTTGTCATGACCAAAAAATTTATTGATCCCGTCTATTTCAATACTCATTTCTTATCCCTGACCACAAATATTAATTCATACGTTTCAAACGACTTTGTAAGTAACTCTTTATAAATAACATAATAATTGAAACAGAAGCTAATAATGATGCAGCAATAAATGCACCGACAGTATTATAATCTTGATATAATAATTCTACATATAATGATAAAGTGTATGTTTCTCCACGTATTAACCCTGATACTATAGATACTGCACCAAATTCACCAATAGCACGAGCATTAGTCAAGATAGCACCATATAATAAAGCCCAACGAATATTAGGAAAAGTAACATAACGAAACATCATCCAACCAGAAGCCCCAAGAAGTACTGCTGCCTCATCTTCTTGTCTTCCTCTATTTACCATCACCGGAACAAGCTCATGTACTACAAAAGGACAAGTGACAAAAATAGTAACTAATACTACTCCTACCCATGTAAATATTATTTGTATATTATGTAAATCCAGCCAATTTGCTATTACATTATTACTGGTATAAAGTAACAGATATAACAATCCAGCAATTACTGGAGAAACAGCAATAGGTATATTCAACAAGACTAATAAAAATTGCCTTCCATAAAATTTAAAACGAGTTACTAACCAAGCTATCAACACTCCAAAAAATATATTAATAGGTACAGTAAATAACACTACAATAATCGTTAAAAAAATTGCATGCACCATATCTTTATCAATCAAATTTATTCTAATTATTTTTAGTCCCTCTGAAAAAGCAGATACAAAAATTACAATTAAAGGAACTAACAATAACACTGTTGATATAAAAATAGTTAAGCTAATTAAAACCCATTGGTTTAATGTAATACGACCAGTACAATTATTATTTCTATTAACATAATTGTTAAATATGTTTATCACTAAAATCCTTTAAACCTCCGATTTATTCGTAACTGAAACATATTAGTAAAAAACAACAATAACAAAGAAACAATCAAAATCACAGAAGCAATAGCACTAGCTGCTGGATAATCAAATTCTTGTAAACGAATAAAAATAATTAAGGATATCACCTCATTCTTCCATGCAATATTTCCAGCAATAAAAATGACTGCACCAAATTCACCTAAGCTTCGGATAAAAGATAAAACTACACCAGACAACCAAGCTGGAGCCAATTCCGGAAAAATTATATTATAAAAAATTTGCCAATGATCAGCTCCAAGAGTCTTTGCTACTTCTTCATATTCTTCAGAAAACTCCTCTAATACTGGCTGTACCGTACGTACTACAAATGGAATACTTGTAAAAATCATGGCAATAGATATTCCTATCCATGTATATGATACTGTAATACCTACTTTAGATAACCAACTTCCATACCAACCTGATGTTGAAAATAATGTTGCTAAAGTTAATCCTGCTACTGCAGTAGGTAAAGCAAAAGGCAAATCTATTAATGCATCTAATAACTTTTTACCAAGAAATTGATATCTAGTTATTACCCATGATACTAATATACCAAACACAGCATTAAATAACGTCGCTGATCCAGCAGATAATAAGGTAATTTTATAGGATACTAATAATGCTGGATCTGTAATTATATCCCAATATTGAGAAAAATTCATTTGAGATAATTGCATCATTAATGCACTTAAAGGTAATAATAAAATTAAACAAATAAATAATAAACTGCTGCCAAGAGCTATACCAAATCCAGGTAACACATATTTAACTGAAAAAAATAACATCAACGATGTCCTACTGACAATAATTTATCTAATTCACCGCCACGCCTAAAATGTGTCTCCATAAGAAGATTCCAATTATCATGCCGATCCTCTATCCTAAATAATTGACTCTTAAAGGATCTATTCTGATATAGTTGAATAATATCCATTGTATTTAAACGATATCCAAACTTAGCAATAATATTTTGCGCTGGAGGAGTATACAAATAATTTAAATAAGCCTGTGCTACATCTTTAGTTCTATTTCGAATAACATTTCTATCTATCCAAGTCACTGGAAATTCTACTAAAATATTAGGCGTAGGTATCACAATATCATAGTTATTAGATCCATGTTGCTTCTGTACTAATTTTGCTTCAGATTCAAAATTAATTAATACATCCCCCTGATTGCGATCAACAAAAGTAGAAGTAGCAGCACGTCCTCCAGTATCAAATACTATTACATTTTGTAAGAACTTTCTCATCCATAATCGAGTTTGCTCTATATTTTCGTTACTGTTTTTAAAAAACACATTCCAAGCAGCCAAATAAGTATAGCGTCCATTTCCAGAAGTTTTAGGATTAGGAAATACTATTTTCAACCCTTCATTAGTTAAATCATGCCAATTATAAATTCCTTTTGGATTTCCTTGTCTTACTAAAAAAGCCATAGTTGAATAGAATGGCGAGCTGTGATTCGGCAATCGATCTTGCCAGTCTTTAGGAATTAATTTTCCACGATCGTGTAAAATTTGTACATCTATTACCTGATTATAAGTGACTACATCTGCACGCAATCCTTGTAATATAGCCATAGCTTGTCTGGTGGACCCTGCATGGGACTGTCGAATAATTAGTGTGTCTTCAGGATTTTTATCTTTCCAATATTTAATAAAATTAGAATTAATCTCTAAAAACAATTCTCTAGATACATCATATGAACTATTTAACAAAACAGTCCCAAACACTGAGGTATAAAAAATACAATACAACAGTACCGTTGTTCTAATTATTTTAAAAAAAATACGTGCAATAATCATATATATCCAAATATAAACACGATTACTAAAATAGAGTTTCTTTTATTCCAGAAAAATATGATATATTATGTGTATAATTGTGACATGGATCGTATGTAAATATATATTTACTTAAAAATTTATTAACCAATTATTAATATATAAAATAATATTCTTTATAATATAGAATTAATTTCTAACTAATAATTTATTAATTAACAAAAATTTACGATTTTATGTATTTAAAAAATAAATCACTGCAATAATTAAACAATTATTAATTTACAATAAAACACAAAACACTACTATATATTTATTTTTAAAATAAATCAAACAATCATTTTATATTGAAACCAATAATTAAAATAATTCTACGTAAAATAAAAATTTTATTTATTAATACAATTAAAAATCAGAAACAATTATATATAACAATATATATAATTAAAATTCAAATGAAAATATCTTATTGATTAAAATAAAGTGTATACATATGATTATCTCTCTATATAAAAACTCATATATAATTAATCATTTTATATCCCTAAATAAATCATTTTAAAATAAAAAACCTATCTTAAAATTTAATTAAAAAATTATTTAAACACTAATAAGTGCATGCACTACATAATATATAAATACCTATTCAAAAAATAAAATCAATTATTTAATATCAAACATAAATTACATCTTTTTTTATTTTGTTCATCTCAAATTAATCATCTCATTTATTTATTATAACAACATATACACAACCTAATATACTCTTTGCTTAATCTTAAAAATTAATAACTCTTTTAATGTAATGCTACAACGTTATTTCAACTACAATAATATATAATTATTATTAATATAATAATTATATCTAAATCTGAATTATAATTCAGAGTCATATTTTTATTATTTTAATGAGAACATCATTATATAAGATGATATGCATACATATTTAATTAAAAAATAATATAAAAATATATAAAGCTCAATATCTCATATCAAGAGATATTATTAATATTATAAAAAATAATAAATTCATTTCTGATAAAATAAATCTATATTTTATAAATTAAAATAACCATGATAACCAAACGATGACTATTACTATCTTACTCTATAAGTACTCTACACTAAGCAGTAATTGATTGATTAAATAATACATAAATTGTACAATAACTATAACATAAACAGAATATACTAATATCATTAATTCCGATAATCTGCGAAACACAATTATCATTCATTCATTTATATTTTAAAATCAATGTTACTCCATTTATTATATTTTAATTACAGATATTCTAGCCCATACTAAAATAAATAATATATGTACTTACACAATCAACAAATTAATAGCAAATGTCAGAATTAAAGTGTTATCTAAAATATTTAAACATATATCTACTGACAGAAAAATAACATCATTTATAAAAAATACATGACAATAAAAATATGATAAAATTAATTAAAATATATCTAAAACAAAGTACAAACACATCTTATATTATCATTAATATTATTACTACTTTTCAAAAAGATATTAAAATAACATAAAACTAAAAAATAATAACAATATCCAGTTTAATTTAATATTATTATTCTCCTTTTAATCAATAACATACACATATTGGAATCAAATATATATTTTAATTGATACATTTTTAAATCTTATTTACAAAAATACTATCAATATATTTATCAAATAAATATAATGTTTCTAATCATGTTATTATATAAAAAATAATTAAAAATTGTTCTTGCTATAAACAATATGACTATCATATGATTAATCTTAAAATTAGTTAACTGTCATATAGATAAATAAATTATAACTACAATTAAATGTAATTACTTAATTATTGCTAAAAATTGCCAAAACATTAACCTTAAATATACAAATTCCTAAATACTTTTATTTCTTCTTGTAAATAAAATATTTAATAAACCTATTTTTATATCATTCGTTTTTAAAACATAACAAAAATAATATGATTATAGAAAAATTATTTAGTACACTCAACTCTTCTCTATAAAGAGAAGGTATCTCTATAATCTTTAAATTAAAAATTTAATATTAGGAAAACACTTTATGTTAACAAATAAAATATTAGCTAACGCTATACGTATACTAAGCATAGATGCTATACAACAGGCCAATTCCGGGCATCCTGGTTGTCCCATGGGTATGGCTGATATTGCTGAAGTATTATGGAGAGATTACATAAATCATAATCCATGCAATCCAAATTGGATTAATAGAGATAGATTCATTTTATCTAATGGACACGGATCAATGTTGCTATATAGCATACTACATTTAACTGGATATTCTATATCTATAGAAGATCTAAAAAATTTTAGACAGTTAAATTCTAAAACACCTGGACATCCAGAATATGGACATACTGAAGGAGTCGAAGTTACAACAGGACCATTAGGACAAGGCCTAGCTAATGCAGTAGGATTAGCAATTGCTGAGCGGACACTAGCAGCTCAATTTAATCGTATGCAATTTAATATCATTGATCATTATACTTATGTATTTGTAGGAGACGGGTGCATGATGGAAGGTATTTCTCATGAAGTTTGCTCGTTAGCTGGAACTATGAAACTAAATAAATTAATTATGTTTTATGATAATAATGGCATTTCTATAGATGGCGATATAACAGAATGGTTCACAGATGACACTGCTATGCGCTTTGAATCTTATGGATGGAATGTAATACGTAATATAAACGGACATAATAGAGATTCTATTAAAATTGCAATTGACCAAGCTAAATCCATACCGAATAAACCATCATTATTAATATGTAATACTATTATTGCCTTTGGATCACCAAATAAAAGCGGTACACACAGCGCACATGGTGCTCCTCTAGGACCAGAAGAAGTAGCTGCTACACGAAAAATGCTTCATTGGCATGAACCTAAATTTGTTATACCTAAAAAAATATACAAATTATGGAATGCTAAAATAATAGGTCAAGAAAAAGAAGATGCTTGGAAAAAACTATTTTATCAATACACACTTACCTATCCTGATTTATCAAAAGAATTAATAAGACGAATACAACGAAAATTACCTGATAATTGGTGCAAGAAAACGCAAAAATTTATCGAAAACTTACAAATGCACCCTAAAAATATTGCTACACGCCAAGCTTCCCAAATTACAATTGAATCTTTTTCCCAAAACTTACCGGAACTTTTTGGCGGATCAGCAGATTTAACACCCAGTAATTTAACAACTTGGTCTCAATCTTCTTCTATCATGAAAAATACTGCTGGAAATTATATCCATTACGGCGTGCGCGAATTTGGTATGACTGCAATTGCTAACGGTATTGCTAATTATGGGGCTTTTTTACCCTATACTGCTACGTTTCTAACATTTGTTGAATACGCACGTAACGCAGTTCGTATGGCGGCATTAATGAATTGTCATCATATTATGATTTATACTCATGATTCTATTGGATTAGGAGAAGACGGTCCAACTCATCAACCTATAGAACAATTATCAAATTTACGTTTGACTCCAAATTTAACAGTATGGCGCCCCTGTGATCAAGTAGAAACAGCAGTTGCTTGGAAATCTGCAATTGAACATCACGGCCCAACCGCGTTAGTTTTATCTAGACAAAATCTTATACAACAAGAACGAACATCAACACAGACTAATAATATTACTCGAGGAGGATATATTCTTAAAGATTGTCAAGGCGTGCCTGAATTAATTATAATTGCTACTGGATCAGAAATAGTGTTAGCTATAAATTCATATTACCGATTAACCAATGAAGGATATAAAATACGAATTGTTTCCTTACCTTCTACTAATATATTTGATCAACAAGATGCATCATACCGTGAATACGTACTACCAAACACAATAATTAATAGAATAGCTATTGAAGCTAGTAGTGCTGATTATTGGTACAAATACGTTGGATTATATGGTGAAATAATAGGTATGAATGAATTTGGAAGATCAGCTCCATCAAATCAATTATTTAAATTTTTTAACTTTACTGTAGATTATATAATCAAGAAATCATATAAATTATTAAATAAATCTATTAATCAATAAGTAATCATAAAATATTTTATATATATAAAATATTAGTACTTTAATTTATATACATAACATATATAAATCAAAGTATATTTATCCGAATTAATATTAATATATATTAATGTACAATTTCAAATATGTAATTATTTAAGCTTCAAATTTTTTGATTTATAACTATTATAAATAGGAGCATACAATATGAATTTTTCCAAACTAGAAATATTAGCTCAAAAATTAATTAAACAACCATCAGTATGCCCAAGAAATAATAGTTGCCATGAAATAATTGTAGATTATTTACAAGAATTAAATTTTAATATAGAGCTCATGCAATTTGATGATACAATTAATATCTGGGCGTATCATCATGGCGATAAGGAACAACAAAAATACACAACATTATTATTTCTTGGGCATACTGATGTGGTAGATCCTGGAAACCCAAAATACTGGAATTACCCCCCATTTTCAGGCTTAATAAACAATAATGCGTTACACGGACGAGGAGCAGCAGATATGAAAGGTGCATTAGCTGCTATGTTAGTTGCCTCCGATAATTTTATAAATAACAATCCCAATTATCAAGGCCGACTTGCGTTTCTTATTACCTCTGATGAAGAAGGAACTGGAATAAATGGAACTACAAAAGTTGTAGAATCTTTAATAACACGCAACGAACACATAGATTATTGCATAGTCGGAGAACCATCAAGTCAACATCAAATAGGAGATATTATAAAAAATGGAAGACGTGGTTCACTTATGGGGCAATTAACAATATATGGATCACAAGGGCATGTAGCGTATCCCCAATTCTCAAAAAACCCAATACATTTAGTTGTTCCAATATTATCAGACCTCCTAAATACTACATGGGATCAAAAAAAAAATATATTTTTCCCTCCCACTACTATACAAATTACAAACATTTATACAAATAACAACAACAATAATAATATTATACCTCACACAGTTACATTAGACTTTAATTTTAGATTTAATAATAAATCTTCCATTGAAGATATTAAAACATACATCAATAAGATACTTGAATCTTATTCTTTAACTTATAAGATTGATTGGAAACTTTCTGCAGAACCTTATTTTAGTAATCCAGGAAAACTAACTAATGTTGTAATTAATGCTATTAAATATTATCAAAAATTTGAACCTTATTTAGAAACTACAGGGGGCACTTCTGACGGACGTTTCATATCTAAAATGGGAACAGAAGTTATAGAATTAGGCGCACGTAATCATACTATCCATAAATTTAATGAGTACATTGATTTATCAGATCTAAAATTAC
Source organism: Candidatus Blochmannia vicinus (assembly GCA_030020825.1). Lineage (NCBI taxonomy): Bacteria > Pseudomonadati > Pseudomonadota > Gammaproteobacteria > Enterobacterales > Enterobacteriaceae > Candidatus Blochmanniella > Candidatus Blochmannia vicinus (nom. nud.). Next base: position 624,577 of record CP125213.1, on the reverse strand, counting down.
TTAGCTTTATATATCAAAAAATAATAGAAGATTTACTTTTATATTAAACAACGAACATGTATGTTCTGTATACCCAAAAACATAATAACAAAAATTTTTTAATTCAATTTAATTAATTTTCAATATTAATTAAACAAGATGATGTACGCGTTATTTCTGTAGACAACACTACTGGAGGACATATATTTAATTTTTTACCTATTTTTTGAGTATCAGAATTAATATTGCTAACCTTTGGAATAACATAATCATCATACGATACAGGTAATAAAATATCCAAATTTTCTGGTAAATTTAATTCTAACAAGGATACAGTATTTAAATATTTTAGATTTCCATTAAGTTTACAGCGATTTTCCTTATATATTTCAGAAGCACAAGCCGATAGCAATATCACACACACACATAAAATCTCTAAAAAAGTCAACATTAAAAATAAAACCCTTATACAAATAATTATTTATGATTATATTGAGTGTAAAACAATCCTGAATCTACTAAAGCCTTCTTTAACACATGACAATATACCTCAGATAAATAGGTCATAGGTAAACGTAAGGTATCATATGAAATTAATCCCAATTCTTTGCAAGCCCATTTTACTGGTATAGGATTAGAATCAATGAATAACGCTTGATGAACAGGCATCAAGCGTTGATTAATATATTGTGCATTTAAAAAATCATTTTTATTTGCTAATTTACATAAATCAGCCATTTCTTTTGCAGCAACATTAGCGGTAACAGAAATTACTCCAGTTCCTCCAAGTTTCATAAAATCTAATGCACTTAAGTCATCTCCACTTAATAAAATAAAATCTTCATGAACCAGCTGTTTTAATTGATTTACTCTGCTTAAATTTCCTGTCGCCTCTTTAATACCAATGATATTTTTTATCTTTGACAAACGAGAAACAGTATTCGGAACCATATCGCACCCAGTACGCAACGGAACATTATATAATATCTGGGGTAATTCTGTACTTTCTGAAATAGCTTTAAAATGTTGAAATAACCCTTCTTGATTAGGACGATTGTAATAAGGAGTTACACTTAAACAAGCAGCTATATCACTATTATTAAATTTATTAGTCAATGAAATAGCCTCTGCTGTTGAATTTGCGCCAGTGCCAGCTATAACAGGTAATCTACCATCACTAAACTCTAAAGTTTTCATGACTACATTAACATGTTCTTCCTGTGTAAGTCCAGACATTTCCCCAGTCGTTCCGACAGAAACAATAGCTGTTGTACCACTAATTACATGATAATCAACAAGTTTTTTTAAACTTATCCAATCTACAGAACCTTGTAAATCCATTGGGGTAATTAAAGCAACTATACTTCCAGTAAACATGAACTATTATCTCCAATAAACTTATATATATATATATATAAAATTTTTATATTCAATGAAATCCAACTAAACAAGGGAAAACCATAAAATACTTAACTTAATTTGAATATAACAAGTAATATTATAATTCTTATAGTATACTTATGTATGAATATACATATCATTTACCATCGTTTAATATTTTAAATGAATTAAAAATTATTTTCATTATATTTTTGATTATTAAGTAAATTATTATTCGTTAAAGATATATTCAATATTCAATGATTATTTAAAAATAGTTCTCTATCATTCTTATGACAAATCATTTTTAAAATTATCATCATATGCAGATATGAACTCTTTTAAATAATTTAATTATATTCTATACAAAAATTAAAAGTAGTATTAAAGTGTAATTAATTTATATAAATTTATTAATTATTAAATGGAATATCACTATGGCATTATTACAACCTGGAGATCAAGCACCGCACTTTATTTTACCTAATCAAGATAGTATTTCAGTTGATCTTTATTCTTTCATAGGAAAAAAAGTTCTTATTTATTTTTATCCTAAAGCTATGTCACCAGGATGCACCATACAAGCATGCAAATTAAGAGATAATATAGATATATTCAAGAAATTAAACGTAGAAATAATTGGAATTAATAATGATAAACCAGAAAAACTTTTAAAATTTCATAAAAAAGAAATGTTGCATTTTACTTTACTCTCTGATGAATACTGCAAAGTTACTAAGAAATTTGGAGTATGGGGAGAAAAAAAATTCATGGGTAAAATATACAACGGAATACATCGTATTAGTTTTATAATAGATACGACCGGCATTGTAGAGCAAGTGTTTACAAATTTTAAACCTATTGATCATGATCAAATCATACTACGTTATCTAAATTAAAAAATAATAATGACATAAATAATTTTTTATATAATCTATTATATGCCCTGTATAAACAGAATTACTCAACAACACACAAAAATCAATATCATCAATATAAAAAATCCATTATTAATAGCATAATTAAATTTATATATATTTTAAATAAATAATTTTTTAATTATTTATAGATGATTATATTATTTAGTTCCAAATGTTTTATCACCAGCATCTCCAAATCCCGGAATAATATAACCATGTTTATTAATTTTTTGATCTATAGAAGCCAAATACAATTCAATATCTGGATGTTTTTTTTCTAAGGCTTCAATTCCTTCTGGCGCTGCTACTATCGATAAAACTTTTATGTTACTGCATCCAAATTTTTTTAATAAATCAATAGCCGCAATTATTGATCCGCCAGTAGCTAACATAGGATCCAATACCATAGCCATACGTTCATTTATATCATAAACTAATTTATGAAAATATGGAATGGGCTCAAGAGTAATTTCATTACGATAAATCCCTATTATACTGATACGTGCACTCGGAAGATGCTCCAATACACCATTCATCATACCCAAACCAGCCCTTAAAATTGGCACTACTGTTATTTTTTTTCCTTTAATACGCGCAATTTTAACTAGTCCACACCATCCCTTGATAGTTACTATTTCTACTTCTAAATTATCAGTAGCTACATAAGTTAATAAACTTCCTAATTCTGCAGATAACTCTCTAAAACGTTTAGTACTAATATCACAAATACGCATTAATCCTAATTTATGTTGAACTAATGGATGCCTAATTTCAACTATTTTCATATCAATTTTGTTCTCCATGAAAGTAAACTTCCACATCTGAAAAATTATACTTTCTAATTACCATTTATAATAATATTCATAAATCTATTAAAATAAATATAAGATATTATTTAATTGATATTTGCAGAATACATTGATAATATAAGAGCTTACACAAAATTGATTACATCATTTATTTTCCATACATAACATAAATCAAATTTTAATATTTAATATAATATAATCTATTGATCTCATCGATTATCTGAATAAATAATCGTCTTATAAACACAATAATATTATATCATCAACAATATTTTATATTGTGGTTAATATAGAAATAAATTTACAACTATATTATAGTTACAATAGTAAAATTTTTATATTTAATATATTAAATATAAAAATTAAATAAAACATATCATAAAATACCTAATACTAGCATTAAATACAATTTCAGTAATTATTACTGATTTATATGTTTTCATAAACATAATATTATTTAAGAAAAAATAAAAAAATAAACACTAAATGAAAATTCACATAAGACATGAATTTTAACTTATATAAATTTATTACTGAAAAATTAAATTGAAACAGTTTTCAATCTTAAACTTAATTAATATTTAAGTATCAAAACAATACTACTTGTAGTAAAGAACTTTTATTAAATTAAACAAAATATTTATATAAAAATTTATAACAATTATATTCGGATATACTATCTTACAATTCTTTAAATAAAGATACTAATTTTTATATGAAAAAAAAGAAAACAAAAGTACGTATTACTAAATGGGTATTATTCATCAGTTTTATGATATTGTTAATCAGGTTAATATACGCTTCTATAAATGCTTGGAATTATCAAAAAACCCACGACAAAAACAATCCCATTATATCAAATAATAAAAATAATTATTTAAATCAAAAACACAATGCTTATAAATTAACCACTATTAAAACAAAAACTAACAAATTTTACATTGATACCTATAAAAACTAAAAACAATAAAGAATTTTTATACATCTTAATCTAAAAACAAATAGATGTATAATAACTCTCATTTACATATTAAAATTTAAAACCTTTTATTCATTTTTGTCTATCTAAAATAAATGCAATAATACAAAATTACTATTACATACAATAACATCTCTATCTTTTTAAGTTAATAAAGATAACCGTTTCTCTAAAATAAAATCAAGAACAAATTGTACACCATGACCTATTTTCAAATTAGTAAAAGACCATGGTAAACCCTTCCTCATAAAATTAGTATCTCTAGCCATTATTTCTAAGGATGCTCCTACGTACTCAGCTAAATCAATTTTATTAATTATTAAAAAATCTGAACGTGTAATACCCGGTCCTCCTTTTCGAGGTATTTTATCACCTGCAGCTACATCAATAACATATAAATTTAAATCTGACAATTCCGGACTAAACATAGCACTCAAATTATCTCCACCGCTTTCAATAAAAATAATATCTAAATTCTTAAATTTATATGTTAATTCTTCTATAGCTAATAAATTCATAGAAGCGTCTTCACGAATAGCAGCATGAGGACATCCTCCAGTCTCTAAACCAATAATACGATCAGCCGATAAAGCATTGGCATCTATCAAAATACGTTGATCCTCTTTAGTATAAATATCATTAGTTACTACTGCTAATTGATAATTATCTTTCATTTTTTTACATAATACTTCAAGTAACGCAGTTTTACCTGATCCCACTGGACCACCTACGCCTATACGGAATGGCGGAGTATATTTTTTACATAACAAAATACATTCCTTTTATTAAAATTAATAATCACATAACACTTAGTGTGCTATGATACAGGTATCATATTAAAATCAAGTGCTTTTAAGAACGAAATAATCGTGAATATTGTGTTTCATGACAAGAAGACGCTATAGATTGCAATAAAAAACTACTTCCTAATTCATGATCCATTATTATATCCGCCTTATTCCAAGCATTTGGAAAAAACTCCATCAAATGCCTTAACAATTTTTGAGCAGCCCTTTGCCCAAAAGGTATTAATTTCAATCCTGCCATAATAGACGATTCTAACATATTATACGCATACCCTAACGCTAAATCTTTTAAAGGAATACCCCACATACACCCTAACCATGCTATAGATGCTAAACCACTACGCTCTAAAGCTGATAACCAAATATCATCACGAGTCAGCGGATACCACTGCAATATTAATTTTATCATTGCCTGTCCACGTTGGTTTTCTTCTAATCTAAACTCACGAGTATCACGACATGATAAGATTCTTAATACACATTGAAAAAATTTAACTTCATCTCTAATTTGCGTATAATAATAACAACGCTTAAGCATAGGCCACTCCAAATGAATTAATGGCCCATCAATCCACTGCTGTTGCCATTCAGAAAAAGTTTCCACAGAATTTACCCAATTACACTCTACAGCCCACTCTAAACCTCGTGAATATGCAAATCCTCCCAAAGGAAAATTAGAACTAATCAACTGCATTAAAGATAACAATGAATTTTCACTCTGAACAATACACATAATATAATCAAAATCATAAATTATTTATATAAATATTCTTCAAATTTTAAACTATTATAAACACAATAACAAATATATATACAATTGATCATTACAACATTATGCATCACCTTCTTATATAAGATCTAAACATAATCATAAAAATAAAAAATATAATAATTAATGCTAGTTTTACTACAATAACAATCCTCTGAATAAATCTTAAAAATGGATCTATTATATCTTGAATCCATAACTTTAATCGTACAACACAACCATAATAATATAACTAAATAGTATATAAACCACATATATAACTTTATTGCTATAAAACTACAATAGTACCTACAATAATTGTTGATACTATCATAATCAAAAGAAATAAAATTTCAAGGATAAACAATAACGAAATAATATTCACTATTATATATATATTAGAACATAAGAAGCTATTATATACTAAAATAAAAAATAACGTTGCGACATAGGCAATGAAGATAAAGGTTCACAAGTTAATAATTCTCCATTTGCACGTACTTGATAAGTTTGAGGATCTACCTCAATCATTGGTTGCCAAGAATTATTAATCATATTATTTTTTTGAATGTCTCTACATTTATGAGCTTCACCAATTAAACTAACCAATTTTAAACGATTTATTAATTCTGAATTATAAGCAGCTTTAGACACAAACGTCATACGTGTCGCATGTCTTGCATTGCCATATGCTCCAAACATTAATCGATAATGTATGGGTTGTGGAGTAGGTATGGAAGCGCTAGGATCTCCCATAACAGAAGAGTTAATCATACCACCCTTAATTATTAATTCTGGTTTGACGCCAAAAAAAACAGGGGACCATAACACTAAATCCGCCAACTTTCCTATTTCAATGGAACCAACCTCATGCGAAATACCATGTGTTATTGCTGGATTAATTGTATATTTAGCAATATACCGTTTTATACGAATATTATCATTATATTTTCCATCACCTGATAATAAACCCCTTTGTAATTTCATCTTATGAGCTGTTTGCCAAGTACGTAAAATAACTTCTCCAACTCGCCCCATAGCTTGAGAATCGGAAGAAATCATAGACAAAGCTCCAAGATCATGTAAAATATCTTCAGCAGCAATAGTCTCTTTACGGATTCTAGATTCTGAAAACGCCATATCTTCAGGAAGATTAGGATTAAGATTATGACAAACCATCATCATATCTAAGTGTTCATCGATTGTATTAACAGTATAAGGCATAGTAGGATTAGTAGATGATGGTAATATATTATTAAACCCACACATACGTATGATATCTGGAGAATGTCCACCGCCTGCTCCCTCAGTATGATAAGCATGTATCGTTCTCCCTTTAATCGCAGATAAAGTATCTTCAACAAATCCTGATTCGTTTAAACTGTCAGTATGGATAGAAACTTGAATATCAAAATGATCGGCCACATTTAAACAGCAATCAATAACTGAAGGTGTTGCTCCCCAATCTTCATGAACCTTCAAACCAATAGCCCCAGCAATTATTTGTTCTTCTAAAGCTTTAGGTAAAGAGGCGCTACCTTTACCAGTAAACCCGATATTAACAGGCAAGGAATCTGCTACTTGCAGCATACGAGATAGAAACCAAGGCCCCGGAGTACAAGTTGTTGCATTACTTCCTGTTGTTGGCCCAGTACCTCCTCCAATAAATGTAGTCATTCCAGAACATAATCCCTCTTCTACTTGTTGAGGGCAAATAAAATGAACATGAGAGTCAATTCCTCCAGCAGTAACGATTTTACCTTCTGCCGCTATTACATCCGTGCCTGGTCCAATAAATATTGTTACGTCTGGCTGCACATCAGGATTTCCTGATTTCCCAATACCCGTGATGCGGCCATTATTTATACCAATATCTGCTTTTACTATCCCCCAGTAATCAATAATTATTACATTAGTCAACACTAAATCAACACAATCCTTACTACTCATTTGTCCTTGACCCATACCATCTCGTATAACTTTTCCTCCTCCAAATTTTACTTCTTCTCCATACACAGTAAAATCTTTTTCCACTTGTATCCACAAATCAGTATCAGCTAATCGTACAGAATCACCTATAGTTGGTCCGAATAAAGAAGCATATTCATGTCTAGACAATACACTACTCATAATTAATCCAACTTACCCATAATAGCTTTGCAAAATCCATAAATTTTACATACTCCTGTATATTTCACAAGCTCTACAGTTCTAGACTGCCCTGGCTCAAACCGTATTGCCGTTCCTGACGGAATATTTAAACGAAAACCACGAACAAGAACACGATTAAATTTTAAAGCAGGATTAACTTCATAAAAATGAAAATGAGAACCAATTTGTACAGGTCTATCTCCATAATTAATAACAGTTACTGAAACTCGCTGTCTTCCGACATTTAATTCTATATTACCCTCGGAAATATAGAATTCACCTGGTATCATAATAAATATACTCATTTAGCTATTATTAAATTATCGGATCATGTACCGTTACTAATTTAGTTCCATCAGTAAAAGTAGCTTCCACTTGTACATCAGTAATCATTTCAGGCACTCCCAACATAACATCGTCTCTAGTTAATACGTTCTTGCCTATATCCATTAATTCAGAGACATTTTTTCCTTCACGTGCTCCCTCTAAAATTACAGAACTAATCAATGCTATTGCTTCTGGATAATTTAATTTCAAACCTCTATTACGGCGCCTTTCTGCCAGTAATGCTGCCGTAAACAATAATAATTTATCTTTTTCACGGGGTAATAGCTTCATATATAAATTCTCTACTCATGTCGACCAAATACGAGGTATTGTAACTTCTCTTCCAATTACAAAAGGACGTATAGTATACCAAATATGACACAGCAATTTTCTTAAACATTGATTATCATTACCCAATAGTCGCACTACAAGAATATTATCCAATAATGTAGCACCTCCAACTTGAAAATATTTAACCGACGTAATAAGTTTACGAACCGTATCTAATATTTTTTCATCCGACGGAATAGCAAAAAGTAAAGCGCTCATTTTAAAGCCACCTAATTTCATAATACAATTCGACTCATTAACCTGAAATCTTTCTTGTAAACCAACAGAATTAGCCAAACAAATATTTAGAAAAATCTCTACTTCTTCTGGATAAACATAAATACCTAATGATGAATTCACAAAACATAACATTTCGAATGATATAATTCTAGATCCTTGTCCTATAATAAAAGTGGTATCTATTTTTGCCTTTGTTTTAGGAAAAAAAATACTGCTTTGAGGGACCCATTCCAAAGCAGTATTACAATCTAATGTAAATGTGTGCTTCTGAACTGCGCAAATTCCATTACTACGATAAAATTTAGAAGAACCAGGTGTCGTCAATAATGCTCTACTGCCCGATTCCAATTTAACATCCAGTGTCAATTTGTCTCCCCCAACTAATCCACCAGGAGGATGCAATAAATATACATGTGGGGTATTATCATTTTTAGAATAAAAACACTTTTTAACATAAAACGGACCAATATTCTTACATTTAGTTAGCACGCTACGACCCTTACGTAAAGCAAAATTTAACTCCAGCGCTCCTAACCAACCATCAATCAAATTCTGAGATAACTTATTATTCATTAAAAATTAAACACAAAATAATTTTAAAAGTTAAAACAAAACCCATACAAAAAATTTCTCTTACAAAAAAAACACATCCATTTTATTATGTATAACATATATACACATACTCGTTTAAATATACGTACTTTTATTTCTAAAGTAGAAATTGTATCATATAATAATAATATACTATGGATTTATATAAATAAACAATCTTTAGATACACACATTTTACAAAAAACTATAAATAACATATACTTTCACCGACACTTTCATCAACGATAAACAGACACAAACTATATAATACCTTATTATTATAATAATATACAAACATCTCAAACTATCAAATCAACAATAGAATAAACCAATTTAAATTATTAAAATCTTTAAACTTATACAAGAATATACACATTTATTCCCATTCAATAGTAGCTGGAGGTTTAGAAGAAATATCATACACTACACGAGATATTCCCTCAACCTCATTAACAATACGATTAGATACTTTATTTAAAAAATCATAAGACAAATAAGCCCATCGTGCCGTCATAAAATCAACAGTTTCCACTGCACGCAAAGAAATTACCCACTCATACTTACGCTGATCTCCTTGTATACCCACTGAATGTATCGGTAAAAAAACTGCAAAAGCCTGACTAATCTTGTAATACAAATTATCACGCTTAAGTTCCTCAATAAAAATAAAATCTACCTTTCGTAAAATATCACAATATTCTCTTCTTACCTCTCCCAAAATTCTAATAGCTAAACCAGGCCCTGGAAACGGATAACGATATACTATATTATGAGGTAATCCTAATTCTAATCCAATGCTACGAACTTCATCTTTAAATAAGTTCCTTATAGGCTCTAACAATTGAACATTCACAATACCTGAGAAACAACTCACATTATGGTGCGACTTAATTACATTTTTAAAAGAAAACAACGACACTCCAGATTCAATAACATCCGAATATATAGTACCTTGAACTAACCATTTTATAGTAGGTACCAAATTACTAATTTGTTCTTCAAAAACTTCTGTAAAAATCCTACCAATTACTCTTCTTTTTTCCTCTGGATCAACAACTCCAATTAAAGCATCTAAAAACAACTGTTCTTTTGGCACATAAATAATATCTAAACCATAATTTTTATTACAAAAATCCTTAATCCGATCAAATTCACGATGTAATAATAATCCATTGTCAATAAACATACAAATAAACTGACAACCAATGGCACGTCTCAATAATAAAGCTGTAATAAGAGAATCAATACCACCTGAAAATCCAAGCACTACTTTATCATTACCCACCTTTACACGAATATCCATAACAATATTATCGATAATATTAGCGATCTTCCATGAAGATTTACAAGAGCAAATACACATAATAAAACGCTCTAAAATATTTTTCCCTTGTTTAGTATGAGTAACTTCTGGATGAAACTGTACACCATATAATCGACGATCCTCATTAGCCATAACTGCAACTTGATGATATTTATTAATACCAATAACAGTAAAACCTTTAGGGACAGTAGTAACTATATCTCCATGACTCATCCACACATCCAGTACCGAATAACCTGTAATACTATCAACATAATCATACATATCATTTGTAAGAATACTTTCAGTAATGAGTGTTATTTGAGTACAACCAAACTCACGTTGAGTAGTTAAATGCTGTACCTCGCCACCCAACTGTTGCGACATAATCTGCATACCATAACAAATTCCAAATATAGGTATACCCAATTGAAATACAAATGCAGGAATACATGGAAAATGAAGATTAACTACACTATGAGGACCTCCCGAAAGAATAATTCCATTGGGATTAAATGCACTTATTTGAGACTCACTAATGTTCCAAGAAAAAAGTTCAGAATACACACCCAACTCACGGATTCTTCTTAATAATAATTGAGTATATTGAGATCCAAAATCTATTACTAAAATACGGTAATCACTGCATTTTATATTATGGTCTATTTTATTGTATAAAGTAACCATCTATTATCTAACCAAAATATTTAATAATTAATAGTACATCCTAAACTAAATAAATATAATAACTATTACCTATAGTACACATAATACACAAATAAATAATTATCTTAAACGATAATTAGGGGATTCTTTTGTTATAATTACATCATGTACATGACTTTCTTGCATACTAGAATGACTTACACGAATAAATTTAGTCTGTGTTCTTAAATCGCAAATAGTCATACAACCTGTTAAACCCATACAAGATCGTAAACCCCCCATTAATTGATGTACAATAGTTTCCAATTTACCTTTATAAGGAACACGTCCCTCTATACCTTCTGGAACCAATTTACAAGCGGCAACAATATCCTGTTGTTGAAAATAACGATCAGCAGATCCCTGATTCATAGCTCCTAAAGAACCCATTCCACGGTAAGTTTTAAAAGACCTACCCTGATAAAATTCTATATCTCCTGGCGATTCTTCTGTTCCTGCTAGCAACGAACCAATCATCACACAGTGAGCACCAGCGGCAATTGCTTTAGCAATATCTCCAGAAAATCTAATACCCCCATCTGCAATAATCGGAATATCTGTATTTTTTAATGCTTTTGATACATTAGAAATAGCAGTAATTTGAGGAATTCCTACACCAGTAACAATACGAGTTGTACAAATAGAACCAGGCCCAACACCAACTTTCACAGCACTAACACCAGATTTTACTAATGCTAAAGCACCATCTTTAGTAACAACATTACCTCCCACAATAGGCAAATTAGGATATAAGTTTCTAATAGCTGTAATACACTTTAAAACCCCATCTGAATGTCCATGCGAAGAATCAACTAACAATACATCTAAACCAGCATCAACTAACCCTACAACACGTTCTATACAATCACTCCCTACTCCAACAGCAGCGCCTACTCTAAGTCGTCCATAATCATCTTTACATGCATGTGGCTTACGCTCTGCTTTTTCAAAATCTTTTGCAGTAATCATACCTTTAAGACGAAACAAAGAATCAACTAATAAAATTTTTTCCACTCTCTTATCATGCATTTTGCTTAATACTATTTTTCGATTTTCTTTTTCTAATACTGTAACCAAACGCTCCTTAGGAGTCATAACAGAAGAAACACAATTTGATAAATCACTTACAAATCTAACATCACGACTTGTAACTATCCCTACTAATTCATTTGCACCCATCACAACAGGATAACCAGCAAACCCATTACGAGAAGTTAATTCTCTCACTTGTAATAAAGTTGTATCAGGAGTAACACACTGCGGATTAGCTACTATTCCACTTTCATAACGTTTAACACGACGTACCTCATTGATTTGATGCGCCAAAGACATATTTTTATGAATAAAACCTATACCGCCTTCCTGTGCTAAAGCAATAGCTAAACCTGATTCTGTTACTGTATCCATAGCCGAAGACACAATAGGAATATTCAAAGAAACAGAACTAGTTATTAAACTATCTAAAACCGTCTCTGCAGGAAGAACTTTCGAATAAGACGGCACAATAAGCACATCATCAAAAGTTAAAGCTTCTTTATCAAAAGAAAACATAAACATTATACTACACAACTTTTCAAATGGAAAACCGCATAAGCACCCAAAATAACTCAACCAAAACAAAATCAATCCAACCCACCACGACACCAATACGACACAATTTAGCAGATAGCTATATAGCTATCTGGAGAGAGGAACCCTCGTGCCCTAACGGCGTTAGTTTTATCATGAATTGTGTAATTAATCAAGTTTTAGTATGTAAGTTATTTGAAAATTAATAATTATAAATCTTGTTGAAATTGCATGTATGTTGTTGCGTAAGTATTGTTACTATGAGCACTTTTGTATAAAATATTTATGTATAGATTTGTTAGTTGATAGTAAATTTTAATTTAGTAGTTTATATGTCTTATTTAGTAATTTTAATTTTGATTGGATGTTGCTTTGTATTGTATTTAAAGTTTAATATGTAATTAAATATTGAGATATGGTATATTTAGAGAGTTATTTTTTAGATGTGTGTGTTGTTGCTGATTTTGAATTGTTTGTACTACAACAGACTTATAAAAATAAGTATGTTGATTATGGTGTTGTTAAGGTGAGATAGTGTTATTGAGTGATACAAAATGAGTAATATTGTAGTTGTGGGTAATAAACAACATCACTTAATTAAAATTGATTCTTCTGTGGATGTAGTGTTGGTTGGCGCTGGCATCATGAGCGCTACTTTTGCTATGTTTTTAACAATTCTTGAGCCAACCTGGAAAATTCATATATATGAACGTCTTGATGAACCGGCCCGAGAAAGTTCTAATGTATGGAATAATGCTGGAACTGGTCATGCAGCATTTTGTGAACTTAATTATACTCAATATGATTCTAAAGATCGTTCTTCTGTCGACATTTCAAAAGCTGTTGCTGTTAATGAAGCTTTTGAAATGTCGCGTCAGTTTTGGGCATATTTAGTACAAACAAAAGTTCTTAATAATCCAAGTTCTTTTATTAACAATGTGCCACATATGAGTTTTGTTTGGGGGGACGAGAATGTAGCTTTTTTAAAAAAACGTTTTCGAGCATTGCAAAATAGTATTTTGTTTAGTGGGATGATGTATTCTGAAGATTTGCAGCAAATTCATAAGTGGGTTCCTCTTGTTATTAATGGACGTAGCATGTCTCAAAAAGTAGCGGCTACTCGTATGGAAATGGGTACGGATATTAATTTTGGAGCACTTACTAAACAGTTATTGAGTGAGTTAAAGAAAAGTTTAAATTTTAAATTATATTTACAGCATGATGTTGATCGTATAAAACATAATTTTGATGCAACTTGGGATGTGCATATAATTGATCGACGATATAGTCAAAAAAAGTGTATTCGTGCAAGTTATGTGTTTATAGGGGCTGGAGGAAAATCAATTAGTCTTTTGCAGAATTCTGGGGTTCCGGAAGTTAGGGGGTATGCTGGATTTCCAGTAGGTGGTCAGTTTTTAGTTACAAAAAACAAGGAAATAGTCGCACAACATTTAGCAAAGGTATATGGAAAAGCACCTGTTAATACTCCTCCAATGTCGGTGCCGCATATAGATACTAGGATATTAGATGGTAATAAGGTTTTATTATTTGGTCCATTTGCTACTTTTAGCAGCAAATTTTTAAAATATGGATCATGGTTAGATTTATTTCATTCTTTAAATAAATATAATTTAATTCCAATATTTCAGGCTGGGATAGATAATTTTGATTTGTTGAAATATTTAATTGGTCAATTAATTATGTCGGATATGCAACGTATTAATGCACTTAAAGAATATTATCCGACAGTTAATCCGTCAGATTGGACTTTAGTTAAGGCAGGACAGCGCGTTCAAATTATTAAAAGGAATAATGAAAAAAGAGGTGTGTTACAATTTGGAACAGAGGTGGTTAGTTCTAATGATGGAACTTTATCAGCACTTCTTGGCGCATCTCCTGGAGCGTCTACTGTAGTTTCGATAATATTGGAACTTTTAAGTACGATGTTCAATAGTGAAATTAATAGTGATTCTTGGAAAAATAAAATTATAGCTATGATACCGTCATATACTAGTAAATTAGATGGTAATATTATTTTGCTAAATAAAATTAGACGGTATACTTGTAATGTTTTGGAATTAAATTATATGGAAGCGACAAATCGTACAAATATGGGGTATTAATAATTAGAGGATTTTGAGTATAAAATTAGCAGTATTTTTTATTATATGTATTCAATAATATTGAAAATAGTTTTTTATTTGTTAATAAATGGATTAGTGGTGTCTTTAAATTGTATGGTTAATAAAATACCTGTAATATTTAATATACGATAGAAATATTTTTTTAAATACTGTTTATAACTGTTAGGTAATTTGCTAACATGATTTCCATGAATTATCAAAGTTAATGGATTATGTTTTCCAACGTGAACATATTTGGGTTTGATTCTTCTACCATATAGCAGGGGAGGGGGGGATTTGGAAACAGCTTCATGTAGAATATTGATTAAACGCGTGGTGCTAATAGTTTTTGTAAACTGTAAATGTAGGTGTGTTTCTTTAATTGATTGAAATAATGTCTTAATACCATTACCGTACAATGCTGAAATGAAGTGTATTTTGGTAAAATTAATAAAATTTATTTTTTCGTATAGGTTTTTCTTGGTTTTTTGATGTAAATTTGAGGATATTTTATCCCATTTATTAAAAATGATTATTAATGCCTTGCCATTATTTACAATAAACCGTAATAAGTATAGATCTTGGTCAGATATACCTTGATCTACATCTCCCATAAATAACAGGATGTGCGCAGTCTTAATGATTTGAAGTGTTTTAGAAACAGAAATCTTTTCCGCTATGTCGTCTATTTTATTTCTTTTTCGTACTCCTGCTGTATCAATTAGTGTATATTTTTGTTTATTGTATATAATAGGTATATGCATGCAATTTCGAGTAGTCCCTGGTATATTACAGGTTATCATACGATCTTTTCCTAAAATATGATTAATAAAAGTAGATTTTCCGGAGTTAGGTCGTCCTACAACAGCTAACGTAATGGTAGTAGCAGGATCATTTTTTTCGTTATATGATGATGAATTTATGTATTTTTTATTAATAGTTGTATTTAAATTATTTTTAGATATATTATTTTTGCAATTAAATATATTTTTTGAAATTAGTAGAGATATATTTTCTAATAAATTATTAATTCCGTTTCCATGAATTGCAGAAATAAAGATGATATTTTTTATACCAAAAGAATAACAATCCCATCCTATATTATGGATATGATGTGGAATATTATCAATTTTATTAATAACAATAAATATAGGTTTTTTTAATTTTTTTAAAAAATTAAAAATATCATAATTTACAGATGTTGCTATAGATTGTCTATCCATAAGGAAAAGTATGATGTCAGCTTCTTGTATTGATAAAATTGTTTGATGAGTTATATAATTTTGAATATCTTCTTTTTTTATATTGCAATGTAGTCTGTCAATGCCTCCAGTGTCTATTAGAATAGATTTAAATTGTTTGCATTGAAAGTAACCATATTGACGGTCTCGAGTTAATCCTGGATAATCAGAAATTAAAGCATTATGTGTGTGTGTTAATTTATTAAATAAAGTAGATTTTCCTACATTTTTTTGTCCAATTAATGTGATAATAGGAAACATTTTTTAATCCATAACAAGAATATATATATCTATAAGTGATAATATCAGTATATTAGGCAACATAATGAAATTATCTTGTTTTTTTAGTAATTGTATATTCTATTATAGTAGAATGAGTAGAGTGATTTATAGTAATCACAATTTATGATTGTGATGTAGTTTAATAACTTGAATTTGTAAATTTCAAAAGGATTATTTATAACAGGAGATTTAGATATTTTGTGCTCTATCATGGGTTGTTAGATATTACTTTGTATTGAAACACATTCATATTATAATGTGATTACAAGAATTAAATAAATAAATAATATAGCTATATTAAAAATTAAGTAGTGTGTTTATTATTTACTTTTTATGAATGTGATTTATAAATAATATGTTTCTTAATCTTTCAATAACTTCATCGTGTTGTAATGTTTCTTTAGTGCCTAACTGTAAATTTTTTAATATAACCGTTTTTGTAAGATAATTTTTCTCATTTATGATTAATATGGTTCTTGTTTTATATTTGTTAGCAGAATGCAGTTGTCTTTTTATATTATTTTTTCCGTGGTGTACCATTAATCGTAAAGATGGCAATATTGAATGAATATGTTCAGATAGTTGTATTGAATATTTTTTAGAATTATCTCCTAAGCTAATTAAGTAGACATCAATATCGATGTATGTATTATTTTTATTTAAAAAAGAATTATTATCGATTTCTCGCATTAATAAAATCACACGTTCTAATCCTATAGAAAATCCTACAGCAGGGACTGCATCTCCTCCTAATTCCTGCACTAATTCATCGTAACGGCCACCAGCACAGATAGTTTTTTTTACTCCTAAGCTATCGGTAACCCATTCAAAAACTGTTTTGTTGTAATAATCTAAACCGCGTACTAAATATGGATTAACTGTGTATGGTATTTCTAATAGATCTAATAATTGACATAGCTCAGAAAAATGAGTACGTGAATCATTATCTAAATACTCACTTAATATGGGAGCATGAAGTAATAATTCTTTAGTTTTACTATTTTTTGTATCTAATATGCGCATGGGATTAGAGTATAAACGACGTAAATCATTATGATCTAAATTGTTTGAGTTTTTTTCTAAAAAAGTTATTAATTTTTTTCGATAATTTAATCTAGATGATAATGAGCCGATTGAATTCAATTCTAATGATAAATGATGGTTGATCCCTAATTGCTTCCAACAACGAGCAGTAATTAAAATTAATTCAACATCTATATCGGGTCCTATTTGCCCAAAAGCTTCGGCACTAAACTGATGAAATTGTCTATAACGTCCTTTTTGAGGGCGTTCATATCGGAACATTGGCCCAAGGTACCATAGACGTTGTTCTTTTTTATAAAATAAGCCGTGTTCGATACCTGCTCGCACGCATCCAGATGTTCCTTCTGGGCGTAATGTTAAGTTATTCTTATTGCGATCATCAAAGCTATACATTTCTTTTTCTATTACATCTGTCATTTCTCCAATTGAGCGTTTGAATAAATTTGTATTTTCAACAATAGGAAATCTGATTTCTTTATATCCATAACTATTTAGTATAGTTTTAAATGTATTTTCTACGTATTGCCATATAGTTATATCTTGTGGCAAACAATCATGCATGCCACGAATAGATTGGATCTTCGTATTATATTTATTCATGTATTACTCTTGAATTATTTATTTATTATGTTTGATATGGTAAGTAGCAGGATTATTTTTATTTATTGATTCCGATTTAGCTCTAATACGTCGTTCTAATTCTTCAACGATTGATACATTATCACACCTTTTTTGTTGTCGTATACCATCCTCATATATACCACTTTTATTACGTGCACCGGCGACTCCAATTGTTGATTTTACTGCTTCTCCTGGTCCATTGACTACACATCCAATAATAGATATATCCATGGGTGTTGTAATATCGCTTACTTTCTGTTCTAAAGTATTAACCACATTAATTACGTTAAATTCTTGTCGGGCGCAACCTGGACAAGCTATAAAATTAATGCCATGAGTACGAATCTTTAAGACTCTCAAAATGTCAAATGCTACCTTCACTTCTTCTATGGGATCTGCGGCTAATGATATACGTATTGTATCTCCGATCCCTTCGTGTAATAAGAAACCTAAAGCTATTGCAGATTTTACTGTGCCATTACGTAAAGCTCCTGATTCAGTAAGACCTATGTGCAATGGTTGATCTATTTTAGATGCTAATATACGGTATGCTTCTACCGTTATTAGTACGTCGGAAGATTTGACGCTGACTTTAAATTGATGGAAGTTTAATTTGTCTAAAATATCTACGTGTCTCATTGCTGATTCTAATAAAATATGTTCTGTTGGATTTCCATCATATTTTTTTTGTAAATCGCGTTCAAGAGAACCAGAGTTTATACCAATTCGAATAGGTATATTCTTATCTTGGGCACAATGTACTACAGATCGGATACGTTTATTATTTCCGATATTACCAGGATTAATACGTAAACAATCTGCTCCATACTCAGCTGCTTTTAATGCAATTCGATAATCAAAATGAATGTCTGCTATTAATGGAACATCAACTGTTTTCTGTTTAATTATTTTGAAGGCTTCAGCTGCGTCCATGGTAGGTATTGATACTCGAACGATGTCTACTCCTGCTTTTTTTAAAGCATTGATTTGTTTAACTGTTTCTAATATGTTTATAGTACGAGTGTTGACCATGGATTGCACTGCAATAGGTGCTCCATCTCCAATAGGAATATTACCAATATAAATACGTGTAGACTTTCGGCGAATAATGTTCGCGATATTATTCATAATTTCTCCAATGTTTTTATATTATTAAACTGATAAATAATGATTATGTGTATAAATATTATTTATTTATGTGTTTATTGGTCATTACTTGTACATTAAATAATTCCATTTTTTTTAAGTATATTGATTTTCCTAAATTAAAAGACCTGATTATAAACAGAAATCATATTACTAATTGTGTTGGTATTAGTTTAATGATGAATCATATTATAATTTATACGGTTAATGACTTCTCCTGTTAGCTGTCCACAAGCAGCATTAATATCTGCGCCTCTTATTTTTCTTATAATAGTTACTATGTTATATTTTAATAAAACTTTAAGAAACGAGTGAGTACGAATATGGGAGCTACATGTGTATTGTACGTTTGGAATTGGGTTCCATGGAATTAAATTAATTTTACATGGTATATCTTTAAGTTTTTTTGCTAGTTGATGGGCGTGTAAAATTTCATCATTAATATGATCTAATAATATATATTCTATCGTTACTCGTCCTTGATTAGCCTTAGTTTGTTTTAAATATTCGCGCGTTGCTTCTAATACACTATTAATATTATATTTTTTGTTAATTGGCATAATCTTGTTTCTGATGAGATCATTTGGGGCGTGTAGAGATATAGCTAGCGGTATATCAATCATATCTTTTAGTTTTGTTATGCCCGGGACAACTCCTGCAGTTGAAATAGTGATATGTCGTTTTGAAAATCCAAAACCAAGATTATCTAACATAATTTTTATTGCAGATACCACGTTAATAATGTTTAGTAATGGTTCTCCCATTCCCATAAATACTATGTTAGTAATAGGAGGATTATTTTTTATTTTAATGTGTTTATTTAGAGCAATGATTTTTGATATTCTCCAAATTTGACCAATAATTTCTGATACATTTAAATTTCTGTTAAATCCTTGCTTTGCTGTTCCACAAAAACTACATCCTAAAGGACACCCAATTTGCGATGAAATACATAATGTGGTTCGTATATTTTCAGGAATATAAACTGTTTCTATTTGTTGTTGACCAACTTTCATTGCCCATTTAATCGTTCCATCTGAAGATAGTTGTTTTTTTGTAATTATTGGTGCGCGAATTTCTGCTATTTGATTTAATTTTATTTTTAAAGATGTACTTAAATTTGTCATTTGATTGAAATCATCACAATAGTAGTGGTATATCCATCTCATTATTTGATGAGAACGGAAAGGTTTTTCACCTAATTTGGAGAAAAAAATTGTTAATTCTTCTTTGTTCATATTAAGTAAATTAATTTTTTTTATACACATTAAATATATCTCTAACGATTATTTTTATAAAAATTTATATTGATTATTAATTTAATGTCAAACTAGGATGGGAGCAACATAAGATTAATTAAATTATAATTTGTTGGTTTTATGTTTTTAAAAAATTTATTTGTATTTTTTATGTTTAATACCATTATTATCAGTTAATTTTGGTGCTTAAAACTGTGTTCTGTATATAATTTTACAATTGTTCAATTTTGATTATTTGTAGTACAGTGTTTATAAGTGTGTATTTTCATGTATTAAAGAAATAATGAATTTCACGCATAGCTGATTTCTTAGAATCTGATCCATGAATAGCATTTTTAGTACAATCATAACCATAGTCAGATCTAATAGTTCCTGCTAACGCATGCTTTGGATTAGTGGCCCCCATTATTTCTCTACTTCGTTGTATTGAATTATTACCTGATAGTATTTGTACAAATATTGGGCCAGAAATCATAAAATTTATTAAGCTTTCAAAAAAATATTTTTTTTGATGTTCACAATAAAACTCAGAAGCTTGTATACACGTTAGTGTTAGTATCTTAGCTTCTATAACAGAAAGACCAGCAGTTTCAAATCTACTAATTATAGATCCTATTATATTTTTCGCAATCGCATCAGGTTTTATAATCGATAGTGTATGTTCTTTAAAAATCATAAAACTCCCTGTCAGTTTTTATTTTAAGGTGATATAATACAAGTATACAAAACAAAAATTTTAGTATCAATGTATGTTTGGTAGAAAATCTACTTAGTTAATGGTAATATTAAAGGTTAAATTTTAAAGTAGAAACATGCCAGTTTAACATATTGTATAATGTTTTTATAAAATTTTTATTAACCTAATTATACAACTAAGATATTCATATTAGTAATTCTTATTATTTATAATTAATATTTATGAAATATTTGTAATTTACATTAAATAACTATAAATAATTAATATTTAAGCCATAATTAGTTATTTGAAATATTTAATAATAAAAGTATATAAAAATAAGAACTTGAAAGTACAGAAGATTTTTAAAAATTATTTGTTATTTATATACGTAAATAACGTTAATAACATTCCTAATTTTTTTTTTTATATATATATTGTTATTTTAATAATTGCGTGTTTGAGAATAAATTAATTATTTTTTAGTATTATCAACTCTTATAACAGGTTTATCATTGCGTTTAATTTAACAACAGTAGCGACAATGTGATGAATAGCGTATTCTATTTCTTCTTCAGTTGTAAATCGTCCTAAAGAAAATCTGATTGAATTATATGCTAGTTCATTATTTCTCCCTAAAGCTTGTAACACGTGTGATGGATTTAAAGTACCAGAGGCGCAAGCAGATCCAGAGGATAATGCAAAATCTTTTAATGCTATCATTAGCGTTTCTCCGTCGATATGACTAAAACTAATATTTAATAATGTACCTATACTATGATCTAAATCACCATTAATCAATACTCCTTCAATTTGTTGTAATCCTTTCCATAAACGGTTTCTCATTTTTTTTAAATAAATCATTTCTGTTGTCATATTTTCTTCAGCTAAACGATATGCTTCGGCCATTCCGACAATTTGATGAACTGGCAATGTTCCAGAACGTATACCATACTCATGTCCTCCGCCATGTATTTGAGCAGTAATATCAATTTTTGGATGTCTATCTCTTCGAACGTACAAGCCACCGATACCTTTTGGCCCGTATAATTTATGTCCATTGAAAGACATTAAATCTACTGGTAATACAGATAGATCAATATGCAATTTTCCAACGCTTTGCGTTGCATCTACATGAAATATTATGTCGTTTAGACGACATAATTTACCAATTTTTGTGATGTCTTGAATGATTCCGATTTCATTATTTACATGCATAATAGATAATAAGATTGTATCCTCACGGAGAGCATTACTGATTTGATTAAAATTAATTAATCCGCTGGGTTGTGGAATTACGCGGGTAATTTTAAATCCTTTATTTTCAAGATATTGACAGGTATCTAAGACTGATTTATGTTCTGTCATACTTGTAATAATATGTTTACCTTTTTTATGATTAGCTTGAGCTATTCCTTTAATAGCTAAATTTACTGATTCAGTAGCGCCTGAAGTAAAAATTATTTCGTTTGATTCAGCTCCTATTAACCGAGCAATTTGTTTACGAGCTACATCTACAGCTTCTTCTGCTTTCCATCCATAATAATGAGAACGAGAAGACGGGTTACCAAATATTCCGTCTAGGGTAAAATATTGTGTCATTTTTTCTACTACTCTGGGGTCTACCGGAGTAGTAGCAGCATAATCAAAATATATTGGTAACTTCATCTAATAATGCTCCAAAAATAAAAATTTTGTTTTGATATACAAATAAAATTATAGCAGTCATTTTGATTTATATAATAGATTAATTATATGTATATAAATATATATTTGTTTTACTTGGAATGTATATTCCATGTCAGAAACGTTATTCTATATGAAATTATTATTCATTACTATATAAAGCAATAAAACCTGCTTTTTTTTATTTTTATTTTGTAAGTGATTTAATTTAGGTATATATACATATGTATTCGACTATTTAATTGAAAAAGATATGCGTATTGTGTTGTACTAAGGTTACTAGTCATTTGAATTAATTGATTTAAGAGATGTTATTTTTAATAAAATATAACAAAATATTGTGCTAAATATTTAGTGTACTTTTATATAAAAATAAATGATTAAAGTATTTGTTGTTTAAAATGATAGTAAAAAATTTATTATTTAAGATAATACTGCTAGTGAAAATAACAAGTATTATTTTTAATAGTAGACATGTAAACGATTATATATTGATATATATATTGTAGTATTATGTTGTTATCAGTTTATTTTCATAAAAGATTTAATTTTAATTAAGTTAAAAAAATAAAATTGGTGATTTTTATATCATTTTGAGATTTATATATAAATAAACAATATAATAATTAAATACATATATAAACTATATATTTAAAATGAAATAAATATTCTTATTTATAGTTTTTAAAGATTTTTAGTGATTATATATTTAAGATGTATTGTATAACGAGCAGATAATGTAATGTCTGTTTTTTTGAACAACATAGTTAGTTCAATATATAATAATGTATATTATAATTATTTTTTAATTTATGACGAATTACTGGATGAATAATTTATGCATCCGATGTTGAATATTGCCATTCAAGCTATAAGAAAAGCTGGAGACTTTGTTGTTAAACAATATGAATTTTTAGATAAAAATAGTATACGCTCAAATTATATAAATGATTTGATTTATAAAATAAATGAAAAATCATATAATATTATTGCGACAATTATTCGGAGATTTTATCCATTACATACTATTGTAACTACATGGCATGATCATAATATCAATTGTGATAATATATATTGCAAGAAGGGTATTCGTTGGATAATTGGATCTATAGATAGTGATATTAATTTTATTAAGCAATTTCCTTTTTTTGCCTTATCTATTTCTGTTTTTTTTAAAGAGCATATTGAGATAGGAGTGATATATGACCCAATCCATAATGAACTATTTAGTGCTTGTCGTGGAAAAGGAGCTCAGCTTAATGGTTATCGGATTCGTGTAGGTACCGCTAAGAATTTAAACGGAGCTATTATTGCTATATCTTGTGTTTGTGAAAAACATCATGTGGTTATTAATTTTTTAAATAAATTTAATAATAAATACATATATTTTCGGTATACTGGGGCGACAGTATTAGATTTAGCTTATGTTGCAGTTGGACGTGTAGATGGATGTGTTGCTATTTTTTTAAAAAATATTAATAATGAAAAATTGGCTAGTGGCGCTTTAATTATTCGTGAATCGGGAGGATTAATTGTTGATTTTACAGGGACTGATAATTACTTATTATTTGGAAATATAATCGCGGGTAATACAAAGATAATTCGGACTATTTTGCCAATAGTTCAATCATCTGGAATAGATGATTGAACTAAGTATTAATG